>JAEWMT010000104.1 GCA_023393095.1 Bacillota bacterium | reverse complement strand
AGATTAAGCCCTATGAGAGAAATAAAGCTACCAAAATTATTGAGGAATTCATGCTGATAGCAAATGAGACAATTGCGGAAGATTTCTTCTGGCAGGAAGTACCATTTGTATACCGAACCCATGACACTCCGAACGAAGAGAAGATACGAGCCCTGGCTATATTTATTAACAATTTCGGCTACAGTATTAAAATCGGTCAGGATGATATTCATCCGAAGGAAATACAGAAGCTATTAATTAAGGTTGAGGACACACCGGAGGAAGCACTGATCAGCAGGCTGACCCTGCGTTCGATGAAGCAGGCAAAATACACGGTATCCAATACTGGTCATTTTGGATTATCTGCAAAGTATTATTGTCATTTCACCTCTCCTATCAGGCGATATCCGGATCTGCAGATCCATCGCATTATCAAGGAGAATATTAACGGTAAGCTCGGAGAGAAAAGGCGCGAGCATTATGAGAAAATCTTGTTCGAAGTAGCGGATCATTCCAGCAGAACGGAGCGCAGGGCGGATGAGTCCGAGCGTGAGGTATCGAAACTCAAGAAGGTGGAATATATGGAAGGTCATATCGGTGAAACCTTTGAAGGAGTTATCTCGGGAGTAACCTCCTGGGGAATGTACGTTGAATTGCCCAATACAATTGAGGGTATGATTCGTGTCAGTGAAATGCAGGATGATTATTATATCTATGATGGAGAACATTATCAGATGGTGGGCGAGCACACCAAAAAAGCATATAAATTAGGGCAGAAGGTTACGATAGAGGTAGTGAATGCCGATAAAATCTTACGTACCATCGATTTTGCTCTTGTGGAGGCAGAGCCTCCTAAAGAAAGGAGCCTTGAAGAGTAAGTGGGGGAAAATATTAAATTAGTTGCTAATAATAAAAAAGCGTACTTTGATTATTTTATTGAAGATAAGTACGAAGCAGGCATCGCATTACATGGAACGGAAGTCAAATCGTTACGAATGGGAAAATGCAGTATTAAGGAATCATTTCTCAAAATAGAAAAAGGCGAAGTATTTATTTATGGGATGCACATCAGTCCGTACGAGAAGGGAAACATTTTCAATAAGGATCCCTTGCGCGTTCGCAAACTTTTGCTGCATAGCTATGAAATCAATAAAATAGGTGGTCAGTTAGCCACCAAGGGCTATACTCTGGTGCCTTTACAGGTTTATTTTAAAGGGAGTCTCGTAAAGGTCGAGATTGGTCTAGCGAGAGGTAAAAAGCTCTATGATAAACGTCAGGATATTGCCAAGAAGGATATGCGAAGAGAAGCAGAGAAAGATTTTAAAGTGAAGAATCTGTATTAGTAAAATTATTAATTATAATGAAAGGAGGGATATTAAAATTCCCTCCTTTGTTTCACAATTTATAGTAACGAACTGAGATTATAGATTAAGAATGACAAACAGGAATTATCAAGCAGTGCTTATCCAATGGTTATTGAGATGATCCTGCGAACAGGTAAATCCGAGATTTGGAGAATAATTGTTATGATTGAGATTGTATTCAACGAAAGTGCTTATGGAAGTCTTAAAACAGCACAGAACTATGGCAAGGGCAAATATCAAGGTGGGATCAATGGTGTTTTCATTTATCACGCGGATGGAAAAAAGCCAACCGAAGAGGAAATGGAAGCTTATCGACGGAAAGCAGAGGAAAAGGAACGCTTAGCATGGGAGAGGGCTACTCCCATGGGTGGAAATCCAGCAGATATCTATGGATTCGATTTGGCTCTGAGCATTGGGGATATTTCAGAGAGTCAACTCGGATTCAAACGGAAACAGACACTAGAACATTTATACATTGTTAATTGTCAGATAGTGCAAGAAAAACTTATAAAGATAAATGAGGACCTGAAAATAGTTCGGGAACGTGCAGCCAAGGGAGAAGCCATTCGAATCTGGTATAGCAATCAGCCTGATGAAATGTGTGGGCTTTATTGGTTCATGGATCAGTTGAATCAGTGGAAAGTGTATGATGGAGAAATCTCTATTGTCAAACTCCCAGAATGGGAAACTGACGAAGAAGGAAATATCGTGCGAAAAACTGGCTGGGGTGAAACAGCTTCTGAAGAATGGCATCGGTATCTTTCCTTGCAAAATACTGTATCGCCATTATTCAGAGAATATTGTGTATTTATTTGGAAGGAGCTTCAAGTGGAGAACGCACCATTACGAGCTGTGCTGAATGGTCAGTTGGTCAGTGTATCAGAAAAAATCTATGATGACTTTATCCTTCGTGAAATCACAGCAGAAAGCGAGGAATTTCAGGAAGGAAAGATTGTCGGACAAGTGATATCCAATTATCAACTTGGAATTAGTGATGCTTGGATCGCATTGCGTATTGAAGTAATGATTCGTTCAGGAATACTTGAGGTTGTATCTGTGGTTACCGAAGATATGTCGGTTTACCAGCGAGTACTAAGAAAGTGTATTTGAAGCGTATAATTAAATACTCGTAAATATTTCGTTTTGCTGATTTGCGTATAATCAATTCGTATTCTTACACAATTGCAAACTAAGCACATAGGAATGATTACATAATATATATGATTAGAATTAATATTTTAAAAAAATATATCTTTCAATTATATTCTAACAGAAATGAATTAAATATGTGCTGTTATATCATGAAATCCATGTAATTACCCGGAATTTAACCATCGTCCAGTTTCACCATTTAATAAATGTACTATATAAAATAATGGAAAATTTCTTGACAAAGTTTGATTGTTCGATTATCATAGAACTATGAATAAAGTAAATTTAGTTAAAGTGTTTAAAGCTTTGTCATGTGAACAGAGATTGTATCTATTTAAAGCCTTATATGAATGGTGTGAAACTGAGAATAAGGATGGTGATTGCATCGAAACGGAAGGAATGGATAAATGCTTTACAAAAGCATGTTGTTGTATGGACTTATCCAAATCAACTATTTCACATCATTTTAAAGAATTGCAGAATGCGGGATTGATTTCCTATACTCGTAACGGGCAGAGCTTTTGCTGCAAGATAAACAGAGAAGCTGTAGAAGAAGTACGTAGTTTTTTAAAGTAATTTATATTGTTCTGTGAAAAGTACACAGAACAATATTTTTTAAAAGTAAAGTTCGATAGTAATAAAACTATAAAACAATTTACAATATAATGATGTTAATGCGCAACTATATAGTCTTTCAGTTGTATACACATCAGATACATATTCCTCCGTACCAACGTTTCCTTCAGGTTAAGTGTTATAACATTTTATTATCTCGCTAGAATATTATTTGCTGTGTATACAACATCAACAGTTTACATGATTTGCAATTAATTATTATGATATAAATACAAGGGAGAATAAATAAATGAATTTGAATTTTGATTTAATGTATGAATTATTTTTGAGGAAATCAAGGGATCTGCTTCTTGATGGAAAATGGGGAGTAGAACGAGAATTACAACGTGTTACATATGAGGGTGATTTGGCTTTAACACCTCATCCTAAGGCTTTTGGGGATAAGCTAAAGAATAAAGAAATTACTACGGATTTCTCCGAAAGTCAGATGGAATTGATCACCCCGGCATTCTCTTCGGTAGAACAGGTGGATGATTATCTAAAATACCTCTATGAGGAGGCGCGAAAGGGTGTGGGTAGAGAATTATTGTGGCCTCTTAGTATGCCTCCGAGACTTCCGGATGAGGAATTCATTCCGATTTCTCAATTTGATCATTCAGAGGAAGGCTTGGCGGCCTATCTCTACCGGCAGGGACTCGCAAACCGTTATGGTAAGAAAATGCAGATGATTTCAGGAATCCACTTCAACTTTTCTTTTGGTAAAGAACTGCTTCAATTATTATACAGTGAGTTTGGTTTGAATAGTGACGCCAGAGATATGCAAGATATTAGGAGAATGCCAGAATTTTCTGATGAATTATATTTTTCAGTAGCCAGAAATTTCTTGAGGTACCGCTGGCTTTTAATCTATTTGTTAGGTGCATCACCTTCATTTGACGCTACATATGATACCGTTTTGAAGGAACAAGTAGAAAATATAAGAAAATGTTGCCCGGAGTGTTGTGAACAATATGATAATTATGCCACATCACTTCGTGTAAGCCGTTATGGTTATTCGAATCCGGAGCAGGTAAGATATAGTACTTATTACAACAGTAAGAAAGAATATATTCAGGGAATTCGCGAACTGCTGTCGCAGAAAAGCTTTAAATTTGCAAATCTTGGTATTCAACTAAATACAAATATATTACAAAAGGATAGTGAATTCTATTCACCAATACGATTAAAACAGATAACCAAACAGGGAGAGAGTCAGATTGATGCACTTGACCGTCGTGGTGTGAAATATGCCGAGGTTCGTATACTGGATATAAATCCTTATATTAAGACAGGAATTAGTCTGGAACAAATGCGTTTCCTTCAGGTCTTTATGCTTTATTGTCTGTTTGAAGAGAACAGACCAATTGACAGCAGGGAGATGAGCCGTATCAATGAAAACCATCATTTGATTGCCTTATCTGGCCGCAAACCTGGCTTGATGTTAAATCGTCTTGAGGGTGGTAAAATTAGTCTGAAGGAATGGGGGGAAGATATTTTCAATAAATTAACTTTGATTGCAAAGCTTCTCGATCAAGTGGATAACGGAAATACAGATAACCTAAGTGTTAAGGAAGACAAGGAAAATACAAATAGCCAAAGTGTTAAGGAGGAGAGGGAAAATACATACAGCCTAATTCTACAGGAGGAGTATAGGAAGCTTAATGACGAGGCGCTTCTTCCATCTGCCATACTTCAGAATGAAATGAACAATAAAAATGAAAGCTTCTTGGAATTTGGAATAAGAAAAGCAAAAGAATATAAAAGATTATGATACGGAGGGACTACAATGGTCAATGGATATGAAGGATTGGAATTATCAACACAGATGATAATTCAAGAGGCAATAAATCGAAATATTAAGGTGGAAATACTCGACTGGGATGATAATTTTATACGTTTAATAAGAGGAAATAAAGTGGAATTTATTAAGCAGGCAACAAAAACATCAGCAGATACCTATATTTCACCACTGATTATGGAGAATAAAGAAGTAACGAAAATTGTATTAAGGGAAAATGGTCTACGGGTTCCAGCGGGAGTAACGATCAAAAGTATGGAAGAAGGATTTGCAAAAATTAAAAGCTTCTGGGGAAAAGATCTTGTAATCAAGCCAAAATCAACAAATTTTGGACAGGGAGTTGTCATCCTGAAATGGGAGTATTCGATGGAGGATATCAGGAAGGCTATAGAGATGGCATTTACTTATGACAGTTCCATATTATTCGAAGAATTTATAAACGGAAAAGAATATCGATTCTTTGTTGTCGGTGATGAAGTGGTGGCTATTTTGCATAGGATACCTGCGAATGTTACGGGAGACGGAGTCCATACCATTAAGGAACTAGTTGAGGAAAAGAATAAAAATCCCCTGAGGGGAAAGGGATATGTGACACCTCTTGAGAAAATTACACTTGGTAAGATAGAAAAGGAATATTTGTCATATCAGGGTAAAACGTTTGAAACGGTTCCAGAAAAAGGAGAAATAGTGTTTTTGAGGGAAAATTCCAATATCAGTACTGGCGGAGACAGCATTGATTATACAGATGATATTTTAGATGAATATAAACAGATTGCGGTTAAAGCTGCAAAAGCCGCTGGCGCAAAAATATGCGGCGCCGATATCATGATTCAGGATTTCTACGAAAAACCGAATGAGAATAATTATGGAATTATTGAAATCAATTTTAATCCTGCGATACATATTCATGATTACCCTTATCAGGGAAAAAACAGGCATGTGGAAAAAAAGATATTGGATTTATTAGGGTTTACCGAATAAAGGAATAATGAATAATGTTTTCGGTTAATGAGAAAAAGCAATAAGGAAATATAAAAGTATCATCGGACAAGTTCAGATGATACTTTTTTCATGGTGAATATATTATGAAAGACATTCTACATAAGAATAAACTGTTTTAACAAAATCATGAATTAAGGAGATGAATTTGTTCTGAATAAAAAATACCTGCATTTAAAGATGGTGAAACAAAATTTGAAATATTAATATAGAAAGTAACTTATAGTTATTAAGTGACTATGAAAGCAGTAATATCTTACTTGAATAATACATTGACAAATATCAATATGATAAATATAATGTTATTAAATAGATAAATATCAATATAATTTAATATACTATCATAAGATGTATATTAATATATATAGATATTTACTCATGGAATTACAAGGACAATAATCTATATGAATTTCCCTAGAACCTATTACCATAAATGTGATAAATACTAAAAAAACATTACAGACATTAGGAATAGCTACAAAGTAATCAAAAATTAATAAGAAAGATCAGGAATTACTAAGATAAAAGATGGGAGAATTTAAATTGAATCATAATGATATTCCGACAGGGAATCAACCTAAAGTAGCTTTTGTGTGTGTTCATAATTCGTGTAGAAGTCAGATAGCAGAAGCTTTGGGAAAATTATTGGCGGGTGATGTATTTGAAAGCTATTCAGCAGGAACGGAACTTAAGACTCATATCAATCCGGATGCAGTAAGACTTATGAAGAAGCAATATGGAATCGATATGGAAAAAACTCAGCGTAATAAATTACTAAGTGAAATACCAAAACCAGATGTAGTAATCACAATGGGCTGTAATGTAAATTGTCCGGTTATCCCTTGTAAGCTGCGTGAAGATTGGGGTCTAGAGGATCCAAGCGAAAAAAGCGATGATGAATTCTTGAAAACAATTGCAATTATTGAAGCAAAGATACTTGATTTAAAAAACAGGCTGAAATAGGAGAGCACCATTAAGGTGAAATATTGATATTTGTTGATGCTCCAACAGAAATTAGTGATAAATCGCAGACAGTAATAGCGAAATCTCTGAAGTAATAGGGGATACTTTCATGGCATAATTACTAGGTGATAATTTTATATTAGTAACGCTTAAGCTTATCACTGAGTAAGTAAAATCAATTTCAAAAATGGTATCAGTATTTAGAGAATGATGTAATAGAAACGTATATAAAAAAGTATTATTTTATATTCATGATTATGGAAATATTGGTATTAAAAATTTGTAAAATGTAGTTTAGCTCACTTGACATAGCAGTATATTTATATTACGATATATATGCGTTTGTGAACCGGATATTACGGGGTAGACAATACTGGACGTATTCCAGAGGAAGGAAAATCCTTTCAGCTGATCCTGTAATTACAATCTTATCGAACGGGGTTGTACTGGTTTCGACGGGGGTTTAGAAATTGTGGAAGCCATTCGCAGACTAGGACTGCGTCATCAACTTAGAACTAAAATTAAACGCAAACGATAATTACGAATTAGCAGCTGCTTAATGCAGCGCTTGTCGACCTTAGACAACTCGCGGTTTAAGAACTCGGCATCAAATTAGCGAGGCCCTCTGCCTTCAAAGCTTTGAGAAGGTAGAAGATTTATGAAGCTACTAAAACCGAAAGCCTGTCTGTTGGCGCTCGGTGGAGGGAACAGTGTACTTGGGTACACGTAAATAATAGACTGTAATGGGAGAAACTGCAATGGAAGGGCTTTCGGACAGGGGTTCAACTCCCCTCAGCTCCATACTTGAAGTGAATGGGAAAACCTTAGAAAATAAGGCTTTCCCGTTTTTTATTATTAATATTTAATTACACTTGGTTACACCCACGAGAGTATATCATTCATAAGGTTTTCGGTATCTTTCTTGCTGTACCGGCTGAAGTAATAATGTTCAAGTAACATCTGAACAGTAGCAACTTCACTGCTTTTACGCACATTCTCAAGACCTTTGCCTTCCTTTAAGGCCTTATCGATTAATGAAGAATTCATGGTTTCAGGCTTAAATAACTCAAGCATTCCCTGGGATTTACTTTTGTAAAACATTACATTATAATAGGTATAATGAAGAAATTAAGTAAATTATCTAATGATATATGAAGTACTAGCGAGGTGACATAAGATGAGTGAATACTCCGAATTAATAAAACGCTTTGATAAAATTCGAGACTATATGCGTGATTTTTATGTATATGGTTTTATGTCACGGGAGGATTTCAAACAGAAAAAAAGTTTGCGTTCCTATGATAATGAAAAGAGAAGAATTGAAAGTTATCTTTCGGAGTTTATGTCATTTCGTGTGGATGAAAACGGTAAATCGGTATTTCTATCAGTTGACAGCTCGGATATTTCTCAAAACCCGCTTTATCGTGCCTTTAAATCGAAGTCCTTTACAAAAAATGATATTACTCTTAATTTTATCATCCTTGACATTCTTTATGATAAAGCAACTGCATCTGCAGTAGAGATTGCGGATATCATCATGGCAGAATATTTAAGCTACTTTGATAATCCTGTTACATTGGACTTATCGACAGTCCGTAACAAGCTTATTGAATATGATACGCATGGAATTCTTACCACTCAGAAGCAAGGGAAAAAACTTTTATACTCCTTAAATAATACAGTAATAGATTTGAGTAATATATCTGATGCATTGATATTTTTTTCAGAGGTAAGCCCGCTTGGTGTAGTCGGAAGTTATCTTCTTGATAAATGTTTCTATGATAATAAATTTTTATCATACAAGCATCATTATATTATGCACGCTCTGGAAAGCGAAATTGTATATGATTTACTAAATGCAATTCATAACAAGAGGAAAGTAGAGATTATAAATCACAGCAAACGATCTATGGATCCATTATCACTTGAAATAATTCCGCTTCGATTTTTGATAAGTGTACAGGGGGGAAGGCGATATTTGGCTGCTTTTAGCATTAGATCAAAAGCTATACTAAGTTTCCGTTTAGACTATATTAAATCAGTAAAGTTAATGGACGTATGTAATGAATATAATTTATATGAGGAACGACTGAATGAAATTTTACCAAGCACATGGGGAGCATCGTTTGGCAGAGGAAGAAATCTAGAACATTTAACGATGCTTTTGGACATTGGACCCAATGAGCATTTTATTATAAATCGTATTTTGAGAGAGGGCAGACACGGTACTTTGACTAAAGTTGATGAGACTACATACAAGTATGAGGTTTCAGTATATGATACTACTGAAATGATACCTTGGTTAAGGACTTTTATTGGTAGAATATTATTTCTGGGGTGTAGTAATAAAGCAGTTGTCCGTACCTTTTATCAAGATTTGGATGAACTCCATTCCATCTATGGAGGTGATTCAGATGCTGTTTAACGAAATATATAGCGCTTATTATAATGCTTTGGCGATACTGATTAATAGGGCAATCGACGGAGAGCTGAATTCTCGAAATGCATATGATTTTATTAAAACGGAGGCGTTCAGGGAAAGCTTTGTCTACATTATGGATGCAATACAAAAAGAACAGTGGCAGATTATAACCAAAGAATTTAAAACTCCAATCAAAAATTATACAAGGATGCCTCTCACAACGTTGCAAAAACAATTTCTAAAATCAATCAGTTTAGATAAAAGATTTGCACTTTTTACTAATGGTAAGATAGAGGGCCTTGATGATGTGGAGCCGCTTTATGAGGAAAAGGATTTTTACTACTTTGATCTGATTAATGACGGAGATCCTTATGAAAGCCCGGAATACATTGATGTATTCAAAAAAGTATTATGTGCTTTAAAAGAAAAAAGAAAGCTACATATAACGTTTATTGACGGCAAAGGGAACAATCAAAGAAAGGTATGTATCCCTCGAAGGTTGGAATATTCTGAGAAGGACGACAAATTCAGATTACTTTGCTTAGGTGTTCATAGTTTATCAACGATAAATCTTGCGAGAATCAAAAGTTGTGAATTACAGGATGAGTTTGATGAAATGGCTTTAAAACCTTTGATACGGAACAAAGAAAGTATCGTTCTAGAGATTACTGATGAGCGTAATGCGTTGGAAAGATGCATGCTTCATTTCTCTAACTATGAGAAAGTCACAACACAACTTGACGGGAAGCATTATGAAATGAAATTGACCTTTAACAAAGATGATGAAACTGAGGTCTTAATTAGGGTTCTATCTTTTGGACCCTTAGTCAAGGTAAAATCCCCTGATCATTTTATTGGGAAGATTAGAGAAAGGTTAATGCGCCAAAAAGAGTTAGTGAATCAAGTCATACCTATATAGTCTGGGTATGACTTTTTTGTTCGCAACTTTTTTTCAATGATATATGTAAATAATGGTTGTAAAATATTCTTGCAAGGTTGCTTTTGCATGGAATTTTAAATTCCTGCGGTGCACAAGGCGCTGCCGAAGTGTATGCCAAGAACAATTGCATGGGGTTCAACTCCCACTGCATGGATAAATGCAGGTTCGAATCCTGCTCTAAGCCAATGGCTTAGCCTTGGTTGGAAATTGTCAGGAACGGTCTAATAAGCCGGACAAATGAATGGAATAAGCAGATGTTTCTGGGATTATCCCGGTACAGCTTTTGCCCTGTCGGATCGTGGATACCGACCTATCGATATGAGATTCAGAGCATGACTCCCAATCTCATACTTGATAGTCTAAAACCTTCTGCCGCAAGAGCTGTATGAAACACTTGCTTGGACACAAAAATATGATAGGGAGGATTACATATATGAAAACGATAATTAATGAAAATCAAAGAGGACTACTTTTTAAAAACGGTAAATATGAAAAGATGCTAGAGCCGGGAAAATATAGTTTTCTATCACGAAATTTTACCATAAAAATTATGAATATTGCTGATGAATTTAAGCTTGAAGATTTTGATTTAAGTGTATTTTTGAAGGACATATTTTTAAAAGAGCAACTGGAGATAGTAGATGTTGCTGATCAAACGATGGCACTTCACTACATAAACGGAAAATTCACCGATTGCTTGACCAGTGGCAGGTACGCTTATTGGAAGGTATTCCAAAACCACAAATTTGAGATAATAGATATTAAGAATCCGGAGGTGCCAGATGAATTTCCAAAATATATTTTTGACGTTTTACCAAAGAGATTGTTTTTTAAAGTAGAGGTTGCTGGGTATCAGAAGGCAAGGTTATATTATGACCAAAAATATGTTAAGCTTTTAAATGAAGGAAGCTATTACTATTGGAATAATGGAACAAAAATTAATGCTAACCTAGTAGATACCCGTCTGCTGCAGATGGATATTGCAGGACAGGAGATGCTGACTTTAGATAAGGTGACATTACGTATTAATTTTGTCTGCCACTATAAAATCACGGATTATATTAAGATTTTCACGGAAATTGATAATTATGAGGAGCAGATGCATGTATATCTGCAACTTATACTTCGTGAGTATATTGGAAAATACCGATTGGATGAAATACTTGAAAGCAGGGAGCAAATCGCTGATTATGCACTTCAAAAACTAAAAGAGAAGGAAGAAAACTTTTATGTCACGTTTTATGATGCCGGCGTAAAGGATATTATTCTTCCGGGTGAAATTCGTGATATTATGAACACAGTGTTGATAGCTGAAAAAAAGGCTCAGGCAAATGTAATAGCACGTCGTGAGGAAGTGGCATCGACAAGAAGCTTGCTCAATACTGCCAAGTTGATGGATGAAAATCAAACGTTATTTAAATTAAAGGAACTTGAGTATCTGGAAAAGATATGCGAAAATGTCGGTAATATTACAGTAAACGGAGGAACAGATCTGCTTTCACAGTTGACAAATATTTTAAAAGGAGCCTAATGTGAAAATAGAAAACTATTTTCACGCGGGAAGAATGGAGAATATTATGATTGAGATAAAAGGAACTTACACCTCTGCAAAGGTGTTTACAGATACAATTGAAGAGGTTGCCATTGGACAGATCAAGCAGCTGTGCGATATGGCATATACAGAAGGATCAAAAGTACGTATTATGCCGGATGTTCACGCCGGTGCTGGTTGTACGATCGGAACAACTATGACAATCGCAGACAAGATAGTCCCAAATCTTGTTGGTGTAGATATTGGTTGTGGAATGGAGACCATTCGAATAACGAATAAGCATATTGAACTTGAAAAGTTGGATAAATTAATTTATGCCAAAATACCGTCCGGTATGAATATACGTGAAACACCGCATAAATATAATGATGAGATTGATTTAACAGACCTTCGTTGTTTTAAAGAAATTCATGAACATCGGGCAATTCACTCCATTGGAACACTGGGAGGTGGAAATCATTTTATCGAGGCGGATAAAGATGAAGAAGGTAATATTTACATAGTAATTCACTCAGGTAGCCGTTACCTTGGCAACGAGGTTGCAAAACTTTATCAGGAAATGGGATTTAATCGTTTGAATGGGAATGACAAAAGAGCTCTTGACAATATGATAACTGAATATAAAGCAGCAGGTAGAGAAAAAGAGATTCAAACGGCAATCAAAGAATTAAAAAAGCAGGTTCTCACGAATATACCTTATGCTCTTGCCTATGTCAATGAAGATTTATTTGAAGATTATATTAATGATATGCAAATCGTTCAGCGCTTTGCTACGCTTAATCGCAAAGCTATGGCAGACGAAATCATTCGTGGAATGAAATTAGATGTTGTGGAGCAATTTACAACAATTCATAATTATATTGATATTGAGCATAAGATTCTCCGTAAAGGGGCAGTCTCTGCTATGCTTGGAGAAAAGCTTCTGATACCAATCAATATGCGTGACGGAAGCCTGATCTGTCTTGGGAAAGGAAATGAAGATTGGAACTGCTCTGCGCCGCATGGTGCTGGAAGACTGATGAGCCGTACACAGGCGAAAAATACCTTTACGGTTTCTGAATTCAAAAAGCAAATGAAAGATATCTATACAACTTCGGTAAATAAGGAAACACTTGATGAATGCCCAATGGCGTATAAAGATATGACCGAAATCGTTAAGAATATCGCTCCAACTGCGGATATTTTTAAAATAATAAAACCAATTTATAATTTTAAAGCAAGTGAATGATTTGAGAGCATTTCTTTGTAAGGGCAAAACTTGGCACTTGTCATTATGGTTCTATTTTTATGAGAGATGGTTGCGTTAGCTTGACGGTATAAAATGTGAGTGCTAGAATGAGGAAAATATTAATAGTTATTAATGACTTAAATGTATCAATACCGGAGGTACTTTACCTTGAAGAAAGTATTTTATTATTTAAAGCCATATCGTCTACGAATCCTGATCGGATTTATTATAAAGGTATTAGGAACGTTTATGGATTTAGGCTTACCCTGGGTATTGGCATACATTATCGATAGTGTGATACCATATAAAAAGATTTCTATGATTTTATGGTGGGGTGCAGTTATGATAGCGCTGTCCATAGGAGCAAGAACCTTTAATATTATAGCAAACAGGAATGCCGCTTCAGTTGCACGGGATACAACACATAACCTTCGCTATGACTTATTTCACAAAATACTAAAGCTTTCCGGATCACAGTTGGATTATTTTACGGTTCCCTCTTTAGAATCAAGGATGACCACAGATACTTACAATATTCATAATATGATTGGTATGATGCAGCGTATTGGAGTACGAGCACCAATTATTCTGATGGGAGGAATCGTAATTACCAGTCTGATGGAACCGGTTCTGGCTCTGATTTTAATTGGAATTCTACCATTACTTTTTCTTGTAGTATATATTGTATCAAAAAAGGGGATTCCCCTGTATACCGAACTGCAAATATCTATTGACAAGATGATTCGGGTAGTACGTGAAAATATCTCCGGTATCCGTATTATTAAAGCCTTATCAAAAACTGAATATGAAAAGAAGCGATATTATCAGATTAATTCCGAAGTTGTACATAAGGAACTGAGGGCTGGTACTACAATGGCAGTTACCAATCCCATTATGAACCTACTGTTAAACCTAGGTCTTACCTTTGTTGTTGTGCTTGGTGCATATCGTGTTAATATCGGTGTATCCAAGCCGGGTAAAATAGTAGCATTCCTTTCTTATTTTACAATTATACTACAGGCGGTGATGGCAATTACCAGAACTTTTGTTGTTTTTTCAAAGGCAAGTGCTTCTGCAGGACGTATTGCTGAGGTTCTGGATATAGAGGAAGACCTTAAGGTAGCTGATCATCACCCAGAAGATAAGGAAAATGAAAATCATGAAAGCTTGATTGAATTTGATCATGTCAGCTTTTCCTACACGAAGGAACCCAGTATTATAGATATGAACTTTAACTTAAAACGCGGTGAAAGTCTTGGTATTATCGGTTCAACTGGATCGGGAAAGACTACACTAATTAATCTTTTGATGAGGTTTTATGACGTATCGGAGGGTAGTATTAAGCTTGAGGGTAGGGACATTCGAACCTTCGATAAACAGGAACTTCGGAAACGTTTTGGCGTAGTGTTTCAAAATGATGTACTATTTTCAGATAAGATTTCAGAGAATATCAGTTTAGGAAGAACTCTATCAATGGATCAGATTTATGAATCAGTAGAGCATGCACAGGCTGCTTCCTTCATCGGGGAGCTTGATCAGACATTGGACTTCAGACTATCGATCAAAGGAAGTAATCTAAGCGGAGGACAGAAGCAGCGGCTTCTTGTTGCTAGGGCGCTGGCTGGAAAGCCGGAGATTTTAATTCTTGATGATGCTTCAAGTGCTCTAGATTTTAAGACGGATTCTCTTCTTCGTAAAGCGATTAGGGAGAATTATCAGGAAACGACGATGATTGTGATTGCACAGCGAATCAGTTCCGTAATAAAACTGGATCATATACTGGTGCTCGAGGATGGACAGATGGCTGGTTACGGTACGCATGAGGAACTACTTTACTCCTGTGGGGTTTATCAGGAGATATATCAGTCGCAGTTGATGTCGTAATATTGACTGTATAAATGATTTTAACCTGTTCAACTACAAAATTATTTTATACCATAGACTACTTAATAATATCAAAAGGATGACAATAATTGACTCTATAACTGTTTATCTTATAGAGTCTACTTTTATGTCCTAATTATCCTTTTTTTTATCCATCAGGACAATGACATAATAAGACAAAAGAGGTATATTTAAGATACTTAATCTATATAGAGTAAAATGATTAAGACCACTTAATGCGAGAACTGTTCTTGGCAAAGGTCAGATGAAAAAGATGATCATGGCTATAAAAACAAGTGAAGAAGCGTAAATTAGATTTAGGAGGGGGAGTAGATTCAACTTTATCTAAGGACAGTTAAGTGTATGTAATATGTTCTTTGTAGAAAAGCTTAAATATTAGATTAGTATGAAAAAGGAGAGATAAGATGAGAGTAGCAGTAATTATCATTGTAATACTTGGTGCTTTGGCATCAATTGGTTTAGGAGCAAAATGGATAAGTGATTATAATAGTCTTAAGTCAGAAGTTACAGCAGCAACGGATACTGCAGATGAATTAGGAATCGACATTAAAGACGAATTGAATGAGGTAAAGGATCTTATGAACTGTGCATATGCCTTAGTTGTAGGTGGTATTGTTGCAGTTGTATCTGTAATTTTAATAGGTAAATTAAAGAAATTAAGTGCAGTTCTTATACTTGTATCAGCAATAGTTCCTGCAGTACTTAGCCCTTTGTCATTAGTTGCTACGTTTTTACTTATTATCGGAGGCATTCTAGCGTTTTTTGTAAAGCCCAAAGTACAAGCAGCAGCATAGTGATTAATTTACCAAGAACTTGTTTTTGTAGCAATCCATTCAAAACAATTAAGAAGGCTTTTGATATGGGAAATAATTAAAAAAAATAAAATTAATATGTAAAAAAATATATAAAATTCTCAAAATTCTGGTATAATACCATTGCATGGAAAAAGTAAACTAGAATTTTGGGAGTTTTTTATTATGTTACCAGAAGATTTTAAGGGAGTAGATAAGAATTTTGTAGTCCCGCTTAAGAAGAATATGAATATCGAATTGCAGCAGCCGCTACAGACAAAATTTACTATTCCGAGGTCTCTGAGTAGCTCATTTGTTCGTAAAGATTTGAATAACAGGCTGGATACTGCAAAGGATAAGAAACTGATTATTATTTCCGCCCCTGCGGGATATGGGAAAACCTGTCTTTTATCAGATTGGCTTTCTAATAAGAGTAACGAAGATCATATTGCTTGGATATCTCTTGATCGTAGCGATAATGACCTGTTTCATTTTTGGATGGACATATTAAGCTCGATGGTTGGCATCGGGTTCTTATCTACGGAAGAAATGTATATTATTATAAATAACATAAAGAATTCAGAAATTGAAAATGCTTTCATATATTTGATTAATAAGATATTTTCTTCCTTAGAGCATCTGATTGTTATATTGGAAAATTATCATTATATTTCTGATGATGCGGTTTTACATAGCTTAAATTATTTTATAGAACACATGCCGGAGAATATCCACTTTGTATTTACCGGTAGAAACAAATTTCCTCTTCCGATCGCCAAAATGCAGATTAATGATCAGGTGCTTGAGATTGGTGTGGAAGAATTATGCTTTTCTTTAGGAGAACTAACAGAATATCTTAATAGTATTTTTGAGGCCAGAGTATCTCCCGAATTTGTATCTGCTTTTAATTTGGTTACAGAAGGCTGGATTGTTGCTGTAAAGGCAATTGCAGAACATATGAAAAATTATTCTATAGGGGAATTTATTAACAGGGATCCTGAAGAATTTATCCATTGTATATTCCAATATATTAGAGAGGAGATAGCAGCCTATTTACCTGTACACATACATACATTTCTTACAAAGACATCTATTTTGTACTTGTTGCAGGGGGCTTTATGCGATAATTTTGTTGAAAATAATTCATTAGAAATATTAAGATTTTTGGAGCGTGATGGATTTTTTACATTTTCAATTAATAGTGAAAAAACGAGCTTTCGATATCATTATATATTTAGAAAATATTGGAATTATGAGCTTGAATGCATGATTGGGCAGGATATGGATGAATGGTATCAACAATCGATTATTCGGCTTGAGGAAGAAGGAGCAATTGAAAATGCACTTTATTTAGCGATGCATAAGAAATTATATCAATTACTGGGAGATTTGCTGGTAAAGCATAATGAGTTTATTTTTTTAGAGCTGGGAATATGGAGATCATTGGAATATTTCGAAGCAGTTCCTGATGATATATTAAAAAGCAATCCAATTTTATGTATGTATCATGTAATAAGCCTGCTGATAACAAGGAAATATTTTGACGGTGTAGAATATATGCAACGAATGGGTATCTCGTTTACTGATAATGTATTTGATAAGTACATTTTGCATAAGACATTTATTTTAACACAAACGGCTATAATAAAAAGGGATTATAGAACAGTATTCAGATATACGAGAAAATTGAATGAAATAACTGGCAAAAATATTATAGAATATGCTATAAATGTATTGATAAGTAGATGTTACCTTGTTTTAGGCTATGATCATAAAGCCGAAGGGATACTCAAGGAAGTTCTGGAGGTGGCTGAAACTTCACAAAATACAGAATATATTTGTATTGTGATATGGGACTATGCAATATTAAAGATATTTCAAGGCAAATTAAATTCAGGCATTTTCATGATAACCAATATAATTAAAAAACTTCCGCTAAAAAAGCGATCAAATAAAGAAGTACATCAACTGCCGGAATTGGGATTATCACTATTATACTATGAAATGAATGATATTGATAGATCATATACATATTTTCAATATTATGTAAATGAGATTGACATGGAACATAATGAACAATATATACGGCCTTTTTTTATAGCCAGAATATATCTAGCACAAAATAAACGTTACAAGGCTCTAAAGGTTCTGCTCGAAAGTGAAAGCACTTATAAATTTGAGGATAACTGTCTGTCCATCTCACTATTTATACATAGTATAGCCAGAGTATGTATCGCTCTTGAGGAAAAAGAATGGATCAAAAAAATTAAGCAATATATTTCTGGCAATTCAAATGGAATAGGTAATCTTTATATTACAGAAAGTATTGCATTAGCGGATATATTACTATATGAAGGTGATGCGAAAGCGGCTTTAGAAACATTAAGTAGGATTCCGTTTGATACGAGAAATTCATTAAAATTGTTTGATTTAAAAATAAATATTTTGAAAGCAATTTCCTATCGAAGTCAGGCAAAGAATACAGAGGCCTTAAAACACATAAGGAATGCAGTTATTATTAGTGGAGAATGTGGCTTTGTACGCAGCTTCATCGATTACAAAGATGAAGTAAAGGAACTCTTACTGGAACTGCTGAATATGAAACAACAGGATGAAGAAACTATTTCAGAAGAACGTGGTTATATTTTAAAGTTGCTTAGCCATTTTGGAGATAGTTTGGATGTAATTTCACAAGAGAGTAAGCCTTTAAATACCCTAAATGGCAGGGAAGCAGAAATCTTAAGACTTATTTGCCTTGGATATTCAAATCAAAGAATTGCAGAGCTTAGCTATGTATCGGTAAGTTTGGTTAAAAAAATAAAAACATCAATATTTCGAAAATTAGGCGTTACTAATAGGGCAGAAGTAATTATTTTCATGAAGAAGCTGAATACGCAACAATATTGGGAGATGTCTCCAAAATAAGGTATTAACAATGATAATAAAATGATGTTAATTAAGATTGTTTGACATAGTAATTTTTATAAGCTAATAATGGAGAAAATACGAAATGCCTGCATCGTCAAGAAGATCAAAAACTAGTGATAAGACAGAAAAGCCAAAGGATACCAAACATGTAATAAAGCGACTCTGGAACTATAT
>JAEWMT010000091.1 GCA_023393095.1 Bacillota bacterium | reverse complement strand
ATCCCTAATGCGGCAGCTCAGCATCTGAAGACAGATACCTCTAAGGAAATCGGGGTAATCTTTCCTGATCTGGATGAATTCTGTCAGTCAGAAATTTTAAAAGGCATGTTTGCAAGCGCAGAAAACTCTTCTTATACCTTAAATATTGCATTCTCCTACAATACACCTAAGCTGGAACGTAAAATTATTGACCAGTTTATTGCGAAAAATGTAGCTGGACTAATTTTAATTTCCTGCCAGCCGCAAAATTCCACTTATTTTCATAACAGCATTATAATGCATAATATACCTACGGTATTTATTGAACGATTTCCGGAAAATATTGATGCTAATTTTCTGGCGTTTGATAATTATTCCTCCTGCTATTTTCTTACAAAAAAATTAATTGAAAAAGGATATACTAAGATTGCTCTAATGACCGGTAATGAAGAATTTTTTTCCGAACACGAATGCATCCGAGGCTTTACGGATGCACATGACGATACCGGTTTAAATTTATCCAGTTATCAGATTATGCAGTCCAAGGTGTCGAAAGAAGCTGGGTTCCGTAAGGCAATGTTTCGCCTTGTATCAAATCCCCCTCAAGCCATTATTGCTTCTTCTCAGTCTCTGGCAAAAGGAATTATGGAAGCATTTAACCTGTATGATATACAAGTTCCTAAGAATACCTGTGTCATAACATTAGGAGAAGAGTGTTGGAATGAAACAAATTATCTTCCCAACCTGATTCATACTTCAAGAACAGCCTATACTCTGGGCAAGCATAGTGTAAATGTATTATTGAAGAATATTAAGGCACCGCAGTTTTTTGAAAAAGAATTCATGCTGTTTAAAGATAATGTAATAGAAAGTAACTTACAAATACCGAATGTCCCCGCTCCAATCCAGAGTAAATTCGTTCCCAGAAGAACACTTCGGATACTTGCTACATCGCTCCCTACCATATTGTCTCTCTCGGCGGTATCCGGTGTATTTGAAAAAATGCATAATGTTAAAATAGAATTTGATTTTGTAAATTACCGAGAATTAATAAATACCATAGTCTCCCATGCCGAGACTCAGAATTACACCTATGACATTTATCTTTTTGATGTATCCTGGCTTTCCTATTTGGCAAACAAAAATGCATTAGCTGACATCACCAGATTAATTACATCCGATGATTTATTTTCTAAGGCAATGGTGAGGAAAAATCTGGATAATTGCAGCTATAAGGGCAAATATTATGGTTTTCCAATCGTCGGAGGTGCTCATATTCTATTCTACCGCCGTGACTTGTTTGATAATCCTACCATACAAAACATGTTTCAGGCGCAGCATCATCTACCACTACGACCCCCAAAGACTTGGGCAGAATTCAATGGTATCGCTCAATTCTTCACAAGAGAGTATAATTCCTATTCACCTACCATATATGGGACCTCGGTTATCGGAAGCATTAATGAAGAATTGGCATTAGAAACCCAGATACGATTGTGGAGCTATGGCGGAGGACTTTATGATAACAATGGCCGTCTAATGTTAGACACCCCTCAGAATATCAAAGGTTTTCAAAGCCTTTTAGAGACCTGTAAATATGCGGATAATCTATTTGACGCCTCCATTGATCAGAGTTTTCAGTCTTTTGGTAACGGAAGAACAGCTATGTTATTATCCTTCACAGAATACGCAACCTATATCGATGATTGTATCCATGGTGATATTATTTCAAATGTGGACTACAGTATGCTTCCGGGACAAACTCCGGCAAATGTAGGCTGGCATATGGGAATCAGCAAACAGACAAAACACACAGAATTAATCGCTGAATATTTTAAATGGATCTGTCAGAAAAAAACCAGCTACTATATGACGACATTAAACGGACAAACAACGGTACGTCATCCTTACGAAAACCATGAGATTTTAAAATTAAATCCATGGCTTAAAATCAATGAGGCAAGCCTTAAAAATTCACATTCCCGAATCTACCCTTATCAGGGTAAGAACAGACTGGTTCTACCCTATGAAGTAGAGACAGTTATTTATGAGATTTTTAAGAAGATGTATAACAAAGAAATGTCAATTCAGGATGCTTTACGTCTTGGACAAAGAAAAATTGAAGAATTGTTTTCATAGAAAATGTAGGGTGAACACAAAAGCTTTGTCTGTGTCACCCTACATTCTTAGTTATAAGTTATTAAATAATACTTTTTCTTGCTGTCTCTAATGAATCAAATTCATTATTCTGAAGCATCTGACAAATCAGGTTACCTATCGCTGTAGCCTCAGATGGTCCGGGCAAAACCTCACGCCCTGTATATTCAGCAGTCAGCTTATTTAAATAATCTGCATTAGAACCTCCGCCGATGATATGAATGCGTTTATAAGTCTTTCCGGTAAGATTTTCAATTTCCTCTAGAGTCTTTGCATAGCATTTTGCGAGACTGTTATAAATAACTGCTGATATTTCAGGCAGTGTCTGCGGAACCTGCTGACCTGTCTTTTTACAGAAATCCTTAACTGCTTCCACCATGCTGTCCGGTGAAAGGAAGCTGCTATCATTACAGTCGACGATGGAGGCTATTTTTTCTTTAGAAGCATTCTCACAGATTTCTGCAAAAGATGCACCATTGCCGATTTCCTTCCGAACGGACTGAATCATCCATAGTCCCATGATATTCTTAAGGAATCGGTATCTGTTATTATAACCACCTTCGTTTGTAAAACCAGCAAGTCTGGCTTCCTTAGAACAATTGGGCTCATCATTTTCTATTCCCATCAAAGACCAGGTTCCTGAACTGATATACAGGTTATCCTTCTCTGCGCTTGGTACTGCTGCCACAGCAGAAGCGGTATCATGGGAAGCAGGTGCAATTACCATACAGTCAAAGCCTACTAATTCCTTTACCTCAGGCTTTAGATTTCCTACCGGTGTACCCGGAGTCGTAATTTCACCAAACAGTTTTCTCGGGATGCCAAGCTTATCAAGCAGTTCATAATCCCAGCTTCGTGTTTTTACATCTAATAACTGACTTGTAGAGGCAATCGTATATTCCTGCTTTTTAACTCCTGTTAACAGAAAATGATAATAGTCTGGAGTAAATAACAGACTCTCTGCCTTCTCCAAATTTTCTGGATTATTCTTTTTAATGGCCATTAATTGATAAATCGTATTATATAACTGGCTCTGAATACCGGTTCTGTCATATAACTCCTGGGAAGAAATGATTTCTTCCACCTCTTGGGGCATTGGATCGGTACGATGGTCACGGTAACCTACTGCCTCACCTATTTTATTACCCTCTTTATCAAGAAGTGCAAAATCAACACCCCAGGTATCGATACCCATACTTACCGGTATTTTACCTGCCTCGTGGCATTTTTTCATACCCTCCAAAATATTCGTAAAAAGCTTCTCTGTATTCCAACAAAGTGAGCCGTTCTTTTTTTCCATACCGTTTTCAAAACGATAGATTTCTTCAAGACATATTTTACCGTCAACAACGCTGCCTAAGATATGTCGACCGCTGGATGCCCCGATATCGATTGCCAAATAGTATGACTGCATGCTCGCTCCTCCTTAGATAATTTTTAATTTTGAGTTTCGCAATTACTATAAGTTTAAATAGGCAATTGCGTGGCTGAATACCTCTGCATTATGCCTCGCAATTGCCTACTGTTTAACAATTATTATTTATAAAGCGGGCCGTAGGTCTGGCATGCTCTGTAGTCTTGTCCTTCTTTATCCATACCAAATGCATTCCAAGCTGCAGGTCTGAAGATCTTCTCTTCCGGTACATTATGCATGGAAACAGGGATACGAAGCATGGAGCACATCGTAATTAAATCTGCACCGATGTGACCGTAGGAAATAGCTCCGTGGTTAGCTCCCCAGTTGTTCATAACATCATATGCTGTTTTGAATGCTCCTTGACCGGTTGTTCTTGGCGCGAACCAGGTACAAGGCCAGGTATAGTCTGTTCTCTTCCATAAGGTATCTGTTACTTTTTCAGGAAGATCTACCGTCCAGCCTTCAGCGATCTGAAGCATCGGTCCAAGACCCTTTACTAGGTTAAGACGAATCATGGTAACAGGCATCTCTGTTTTTGTATAGAATCTGGAGGAATAACCGCCTCCTCTGAAGTAACCATTATCTGCTGGACACCATTCCGTAGCCTCCATCATAGCTTTCTGGTCTTCTTTTGTTACATCATACCACGGTTTAATAACTCCATTTCCTTTATCATCTTTTGATACGCCACTGCCGTCAAGACAGGATGCTCCAGAATTGATTAAGTGGATAAAACCGCCTGCTTCTTTCGCTACACCTTCAACATCATAACCAGTTGCTTTCTTAACTGCTTCTGGGCTCCAATAAGTACGTACATCCGAAAAGATCTGAGCTTTATTAGTTAATAGCTTCATAAACAGCATTCCAAGACCATTTAATACATCATTCTCTGTTGCAAGAATGTAAGGCTCTCTTACGCCTTCCCAGTCAAAGGAAGTGTTAAGCATAGCTTCTGCAAAGTCAGCATTTGGATAAAAGTCCGTCCATTGTCTCTGTCCCTGGAAACCTGCTGCAATTGCATTATGGCCAACAGCTTCTTCTTCACAGCCCTTAGGAAGATTTGAATTGCCATTCATTAAGTCTTTTATAATTACCATCATCTTAACAACAAATTCTAGGTCTTCCTCTTTCTGCTTGTCACTCTTTTGTAATTCCTTCGGGTTCTTGTCAAAGCCTATTTTACAGTTTTTCTTAGTCCACTCTAAGGCTTTTTTAAATTCATTTTCATCGTAAATGCCTTCTGCCATTCTTCTGATGATTTCAACTTCATCAACTGATTCTACACGCATACCAAGATATTCCTCGATAAATGCAGGATCAATGATAGAACCGCCAATACCCATACAGATGGAACCAATCTGAAGATAAGATTTTCCTCTCATGGTTGCAGCAGCAACTGCAGCTCGTCCAAAACGAAGAAGCTTCTCCTGAACATCCTCAGGAATGGATGCATCATCGGCATCTCTTACATCATGTCCATAAATACCGAATGCAGGAAGACCTTTTTGTGCATGGGTAGCAAGAACGGATGCAAGATAAACTGCTCCTGGTCTTTCTGTTCCGTTGAAGCCCCATACACCTTTAATTGTCATTGGATCCATATCCATTGTCTCAGCACCGTAGCACCAGCAGGGAGTAACTGTTAAGGTGATGTCAACACCCTCTTTTCTAAATTTTGCTGCACAGGCAGCACTTTCTCCAACTCGACCTATTGTAGTGTCAGCAATGACAACCTTAACCGGCTCACCATTTGAATATCTTAAATTTTCTTCAAACAATTTTGCAGCTGCCTTTGCCATACCCATTGTCTGATCTTCCAAGGATTCACGTACCTTAAGTGCTCCTCTACGTCCATCAATTGTAGGACGAATACCAATAACCGGATAATCTCCGATAAGTCTGCTCTTAGCCATAATATTGCCTCCTTAATATTTGTATATATTTTATAATTTATAGTTAACTTATTACTAAAAACTATACAATATTATATAATTGCTTTGATAAGAAATCTTGTGCTATAATAACATTAAATATAACAATATTCACTTTTTATAAATGGGGGTTCATACTTTGAAGTATTTTGATTACAGAGAGAATAAACAGCAAGGAACCTTCGATTTTCCAATAGCTTTCTACCATGTAGAAGAAAGTCATTCCCATTATCAGATGCCCTATCATTGGCATCCAGAATATGAAATTCTTCGTATTTTAAAGGGTTCTTTTCAATTAACAATAGATGGCCAGCTACTGATTGCGAAGGAAAATGATATACTCTTCATAGAAGGTGGTACATTACATGGTGGCATTCCGGATGACTGTATCTACGAATGCCTTGTCTTTGACATGAGGCTTCTTGTAAGCAATAACAAGTTATGCAACAAGCATATTCAACAACTGATTCGGCATGAGACATCGGTATCTCTTAAGCTGCCGAATGAATCTGATACCTTAAGCAGAATTATTGATAGACTATTTTTATCTATGAATGAGAAAAGACCCGGTTATGAATTCATAATACAAGGTTCTCTCTATCATTTGTTTGGTATTATAATAGAAGCGAAACTACTGAAGATTAATGATACCGCTCATCCAACGGCTGCAACATTACAGATAAATCGAATTAAAGATGTTCTAAATTATATTGAGGATCATTACTCGGAACAGATATCTCTGGAGGACATGTCAAAGGTAGCTGGCTTAAGTCCACGTTACTTCTGCCGCTATTTTAGAAAAATGACGCAGAACACTCCAATGGAATATCTGAATTATTTCAGAATAGAGTGTGCCTGCGAGCAGCTTGCCGAGATGCAATTAAGTATTACCGAGGTTGCCTTAAATTGTGGCTTTAATGATATCAGTTACTTTATCAAGGCCTTCCGCAAAGCAAAAGGAGTTACCCCAAAAAAATATAAAGAATCAAGCAAACGACTTTCTGATAAGCTGCCGGACTGATAGAATTTGATTTAAGCGATATGATTAAGAACAAAGACATGATACGTATTAGGCATCCATTCATTCACTGAATTATTCAGAACCGTTTAAGCTCTCGGGGACAGAACCTCCCGTAATGCACTGTGTCTTTCAACCTGTATGTGAGGGAGATTCTGTCCCCGAGAGCTTAGTCGGCTGTAAATAGTAACAACAAAAGTTCATTTGATGTTTTTTTTCGCTCTGTTTCTTGCAATAACAGAAAAAGTTACTCCTATGCAAGTAGAACTTAGGGTAGCTATCAGTCCTGCTGCAATAATTTCAGCCGGATTAACTGAGCCGTATTGGCTTCGGTACGCTATGATATTAACCGGTATCAATTGCAATGAGGATATATTTATAATAAGTAGTGTACACATATCATAACTTGCAACTTCTGAGTTATGATTAAGAGCCTTCAGTTCCTTCATCGCCATTAGTCCCATAGGGGTAGCTGCCCAACCTAAACCCAAAATATTAGCTATCATATTAGAAGCGATGTATTCATTAACTATATGGCCTTTTGGAATATCGGGATAAAGAAATCTTATTACAGGCCTCAAAGCTTTTGTAAAGGAGGCTACCAGTCCGCAGCTCTTTGCCACTTGCATAACTCCAGTCCACATTGCCATGATACCTAACATTGTAACGCATAACATGACTGCTTCTTTTGAGGAATTGATAGTTGCTTTACTTACTTCACCAATATTTCCACTGATAACTCCCACCGTAATTCCAAGAACTATCATAAATCCCCACAAATAATTAAGCATAGAGTCCCACCTTTTTTAATTAATACCTAATCTATTGAAACATTATTATCTCCTCAGCAATTTTATGCCTATATTCAATTTCTTTTAACATTTCAACCAAGCTATTTCACATGCCAATGCCCCATTTTTCGAGCTTTTATGGTATTATATGTTTCCTATTTACATATATTGTTCATATTTGTGCTACCTTTTGACAATTTTTTAAGTTGACTTATAAAAATGCATATGATATCTTAATATAGGTTCATACAAAAAATGTAAGTTTTACATTATGTATAAACCAAATGTACTATTAAACTATTTATTCCCCAATACACTTGAGAAAAGGAGGACGATTACCATGAAAAGCACTGGTATTGTCAGAAGACTTGATGAACTAGGAAGAATTACTCTTCCCATTGAGTTAAGAAGAACACTTGATGTAAGTGAAAGAGATCCACTGGAGATTTTTGTTGATGAAGGAAGAATTATTCTTCAGAAATATGAGCCAACTGATATTTTCAACGGAAGTAAAGATAATTTATTTGAATATCAGGGAAAGAAAATCTCTAAAGATACTATTGTAGAACTTGCTAAACTCGCAGGTATCATCGAGTAATACCAATAATACATAGTTTCGTATTTTTTACGCAAATTATCTCAAAGAAGAGGCCTTGAATAACATTTATGTTATCAAAGCCTCTTTCTTTTTTGTCATTGATTATTATGATTCGAATGTCATAAGTCAGTACCCACGTTCCTAAATAAACTTTTGATAGATATCTCTCTTACTAATTCCCCTGTCTTTTGCAACCGCTTTCATGGCATCTTTTTTATTTAGTCCCTGCTTTAAGTAAATATCCATATGCTCTTCCAAGGACATCTCTCCCCAATGTTCCTTCTTTTCCTCTTCTATATCCTTAACCGACTTCCCTTTCAGAACAAGCACAAATTCTCCCTTAGGTTCCTGTTCCTTATAGAACAAAATTGCCTCCGATAGTGTTGTTTGGTGAATAGTTTCGTGCTTTTTGGTTAGCTCCTTTATGATCGTTACTGTTCGATCTCCTAATGATTCCAAAAGTTCCTTTAACGTTTTGCCAAGTCTGTGCGGTGCTTCATATAGAATAATGGTTCTTGTTTCCGTCCTCAGCTCATCAAGAATACGCATTTTCTCCTTTTTATCCGTAGGTAAAAAAGCCTCAAAGCAGAATCTTCTCGTTTCTAGACCGGATAGTGTCAGTGCAGTAACTGCCGCACAGGCTCCGGGCAAAGACGTTACCTCCAAACCTGCAGCATAAGCCTGTCTGACCAGTTCTTCTCCCGGATCGGAGATACCCGGTGTTCCGGCATCGGTAATTAGGGCAATATTCTGGCCTGCTAAAAGCCGCTCTACTAGGTGCCTTGCCTTATCAACCTTATTAAATTCGTGGTAGCTGGTCATCGGGGTTTTTATTTCAAAATGGTTTAAAAGCTTAATACTGTGCCTTGTATCCTCAGCTGCAATTAAGTCCACTTCTTTCAACGTCCGAATCACACGTAATGTAATATCCTCTAGATTACCAATTGGTGTTGCACATAAATATAAAATTCCGGACATGGTTATTCGTCCTTTCTATTACAGATTAAATATTCACATAAAATAGTAATGAAGCAATTACAAAACTTTATAATCCTTGCAATATATGCCCCTTATATATCCTTAATAACCATAAATGTCATAGATTTCATCCGTATATACATTTGGCTCTTTATATACAATTAAGGGGGCTTCTACCTTAATCATGGATTTTGCCCCTTTAATACATTCCAGAAGGACCATATTCGGCTCCTTATTAACATAAGGATAGACCAACTTCATACGCTTGGGTTCCAGCTTATAGTCGGTTAAGACCTTCATAATCTCTACCAGCCGAAACGGACGATGAACCAGATAGAATCTTCCACCTGGCTTTAACACTCTGCTGGTTTCCCTAATGATATCCTCCAAGGAGCATAATATCTCATGCCGGGCAATTGCCTTCGCCTCTCCCGGATTAACAATCCCATGATTATGGTTCATATAGGGTGGGTTACTGGTAACAACATCAAAGGAAGCCTGTCCAAAGAGGGCAGAGGCTTCCTTGATATCTCCTGTTACAATATCCACTTTCTCTTCCAGTTGATTCATGGCAACACTTCGTCTTGCCATATCCGCACTTTCCTCTTGTATCTCGAGTCCAGTAAAATGTTCGCCCTTTGTCTTTGCCTCCAAAAGAATTGGTATAATACCCGTTCCGGTTCCCAGATCCAGGACTTTTTCTCCCGGCATTACTTTTGCATAACCGGAAAGTAGTACGGCATCCATTCCAAAGCAGAATTTCTTTGTATTCTGAATGATTTTATAATGATTTCTATGGAGATCATCTACCCGCTCATCAGGTTTTAAGAAATCCCCCAGATCCATATTATTATTCATCATCGAGCAGGGACTTTCCTTCCTTCTTCTCTAAAAGTTCTAGCACTCTAAGTTCCTCGTCATCAATTTGTGCCATTTTTTCCTTACGTTTCTTTTGCTTAAAGCGCAAATCCTCTACCTTATATTCGTGTACTTCCTTCTCGTCATTCTCAAGGGTTACAATTACTTTTACCAGCTGTTTTAATACACTGACACTCTGAACCTCACCCTTTAGATTATCCTTAGTCGTCACAAAATCTCCAACATTAGGGAGTTTACTATTAAGTTCCTCATAGGCTTCCTCTTCATTTTTAAGGCAGCACATCAATCTTCCGCATACACCGGATATTTTGGTAGGATTTAATGACAGATTCTGTTCCTTTGCCATCTTAATTGAAACCGGTGCGAATTCTGAGAGATGAGTATGACAGCAAAGAGGTCTTCCACAAATTCCGATTCCTCCAACAATCTTGGTCTCATCCCTGACACCGATCTGACGAAGCTCGATGCGTGTTTTAAATACGGAAGCCAAATCCTTAACTAATTCCCTAAAATCAATTCTTCCGTCGGCAGTAAAATAAAACAGTACTTTATTATTATCAAAGGTATATTCGGAATCAATCAGCTTCATTTCCAGTCCATGCTTATGAATCTTCTCAAGACAGATTGTAAATGCTTCTTTTTCCTTCTCCTTATTCTTCTTCTCAATAGCATCATCCTCCGCAGTAGCCTGACGGATTACCGGCTTTAGCGGTTGAATTATCTTATCATCTTCTACATCCCTTGGGCTAAGAACAACCTGTCCGTATTCGATGCCTCTGGCTGTCTCTACAATGACATTGTCCCCCTGTTTAATATCATAGCCTGCAGGATCAAAGAAATACACCTTTCCTGCTCTGCGAAATCTTACTCCTATTACATTAACCATTACTATTCTCCTTTATAGTAAGTAACATAAGTTCAACTGCGATATCAAAGTTTACATTGGCCCTAAGCCTTATCTTAGCCTTCTCCATCGCTTGTATTATATTATCAACACCTTCATAGCTTCTGAGGCTTGCCTGCTTTTTAATAAAGGTAAGCTCCTCCTTATATAATATGAGGTCGGGATCCATGGTCGCTTTAAGCATTAGTACATCCCTGTACCATAATATCATTAGATCAATATAGTCATCAATATTATTCTTATCGGCAGTTAGAAACTTTAATCCCAAAACCACCTCGTATAACTCCATATCATCAATATATTTCAAAATATGGAGAACATTACTCTTCATCTGCTCAAAATCCTCAGAAGAAGCATATTTAATTGCTTTACCAACATTCCCTCCCGAGAATGAAGATGCCACTTCTGCCATATAATCCGGAATTTGATGTTCTTTCATCAGGAATTCTTTCATCTTCTGCTTATCAACAGCCTTTAAGTTTAATGTTACACATCTTGAAAGAATCGTAGGCAAAATTACACTGATATTACTGGTCAGAAGAAGTATAACTGCATATTCCGGAGGCTCTTCAATCGTCTTTAACAGTGCATTCTGAGCCTGCTCCGTCAGCCTATCCGCATCATCAATAATATATATCTTATAGGTGCTGCTGTATGGCTTCACCTGAATATCTGCATTCACCTGAATTCTTATGTCATCTACACCAATGCTTAATTTCTCATGCGTTATCCATATGATATCCGGATGGTTACCAGAATCTGACTGCATGCAGGATTTACAGCGATTACAGGGTTCTATCCCCTTCTCTTCGCATTGTAAAGCTTTTGCAAAGGTTGAAGCCAGAAGCTTTTTGCCCATTCCATCTTCCCCATGAAAAATATATGCATGAGATACTTTATTTGATATAATTGCATTCTGCAAATGTTTTATAATACCTTCGTGTCCAATCACATGTTCGAAGCCCTGCATTCAATCACCAGTGCCTTTCTATATCCTACGTTAATATATCCAGTAATAATCCCCTGATCTCATCGATCTTATTAAGGATGATAAGATGATCTTTTTCGTCTTTGATCAGCTCTGCTGCCAGATCGTCCAGGTTTTTATCCACAAGCTTAATCATTGCATAGACCCTATGCCTTCCCTTTTTATCCAGAAAGTTTTCTCTAGAAAATTTATGAGACCGATTAACAATTTCATTCATGAATTCCTTAATCAGCTCTCTGTAATGCTTCATATCCTTAACATCCATGTGTTTCGCAATTTTCTTACCGTGAGCAGAGATCTCTTCTAACATGAAGTTAAGCCTTGCCTGTAGCTCCCGTTCCTCTATGCTTGATATGAGAGTAAATTTAAAGGAACCATCTGTCTCGGGAACCGGTGTTTTTGGCTCTACCTGATTTATTTGCTGCATTTGGTTCACCTTAATATCCATGTTCCGCCCTCCATTTCACGCATGCTACGTATTAAGCATAGCATATATTCTTAATTATTTACAATATATTTTTTAATGTCCTCTATAATCTCATAAAGACAGACGTTAATATCTATGTTCTGATATCTTTTTGTAATGTTACACTTCTTAAGATTTTCATCCGAAAAATCCTCGTCATCCGCAAGATAACGCCTGCACATCTCGCCGTATTTGGGCTGTTCTTGCTTCTGTTCCCTTTTGATGGCACGCATCAGGCGAATTCCGTCTTCCACTTCTATATAAATAGGGATTACTTTATCCTCCCCAAAGTATTCCCTAATCTGCATATAGCTTTCGAGAGTACCGTGCATAAGATAATCAGCTTCCTCTAGATTAATCTGCCCATCATTTACCGTGAAATAATGCCAAATTCCGTAAACGGTATTATAAGACCGATGTTCAATGACCTTATTTTCATTCTTCAGTTTATTAAGAGTGCTATCATCAACAAAAAAATACTCTACTCCATTCTCCTCCGACTTTCTTATCGGTCTTGTGGTATACATCACCGCAGTTCTAAGCTTAAGCTCTTCCTGTTCTAAAAGCCGCTTATAAATAGTATCCTTTCCTGTTGAACTCTTTCCTAATATAATAAATATCTTGGCCATTGCATATCCTTTCCCTATTGCTGTTACATTTCCGTCAATTATCCTTTTTTTAATGCTTCGTCCTAAGCTCCATAAAAATGCGGATTATTTATTTACTATTCCGTCTGTTTATCCTATTTTAATACTACCTCAATTTCATCTTTTTGATCACCGCATAAACCAGTTATTGTAAGACCTGCCTGTTTTATACCCTTAATACGGTCTATCAGCTCCTTGTCAATTAGCTCGCCAGGAACAATAATCGGTGAGCCCGGAGGATAGATACTCACAAAAGCGGAAGACACACGCCCTAAGCTTTCGTCCAGATGAACAGGCTCTGATTTCTTTTTCACTGCCTTTCCCGGCAACATAGCCATAACAGGCCGTTTACTGTTACCTGTATCTTTTATAATGATATCCGATCGTTTATTGCTAGCTATATCCTTTAATATCGTCACATTCTGATCAATCTCTGACAGTGCACATGCAAGACGCTCAAAACCTTCCTCCGTATCGCAGATACTGGTCATACCAAGAACATAATCCGGTGCTGCCATCTCCATTATGATGTGATATTTGTCTTGGAAAATTTGTAGTAACTGATGCCCCGAGAACGATGTATTAAAGACAGAAATAGTGATTTTGGATGGATCTTTTTGAATTATGTTATATTGTCCAATAAGATCAGCTCCGAGAAGTTTTATATTCATTAAATGTTTCAAAGAGTGATAAAACCTGTTAAGTCGTTCTGAATAAGCTTCAAACAGTTCCTCTGCCTGATCCTCAAGCATACTGACGCACCTATCCATTCCGGCCATCAATAGATAGGAGGGACTGCTGCTTTCAAAGATGGATAGATAATCTGCAATCTTTCGATTAAACTCTTTGATATTGGAATGCAACACTGCCGACTGCGTAAAAGCAGGCAAAGTCTTGTGAAGGCTTTGAATCACAACATCAGCCCCCAGACGGACTGCACTAACAGGAAAATCCTTATGAAATCCAAAATGTGCCCCGTGTGCTTCATCCACTAACAAGAATGCTCCATACCTATGCACGACCTTTGAAATAGCCCTTATATCAGATACCATTCCCTCATAGGTAGGTGAAGTAATTACCACAAGAGTAATGTCCTTATTTTTTATCAGTTCATCTTCTATCTCGGCTGATGAGATTCCACCATTAACTGCAACGTCCTTAATCTGAGGCGGGTAACAATATACCGGATCAAGTTCATTAAGTATCACAGCATGATAGACAGATTTATGACAGTTTCGTGCCAAAAGTACCTTATCTCCATTATTCGTAAGAGCCGAAATCCCAGCCAGAATTCCTGCTGTACTGCCATTTACTAAAGGAAAGGAGTGATCAGCACCATAAAGTTTAGCCAAACGCTCGGATAGCTTTTTCAGTATGCCCTCTCTCTGGTGCAAATTATCAAAACCTTCAATCTCGGTAATATCAATAGCATATGGATTCATCATCTGCATCAGCTTTATATTCCGCTTATGTCCAGGCATATGCATCGGATAATAATTCTCACTTTGATATGAAACTAATTTATCATATAGCCTATCTACCATAAATCCAGCCTTCCTATTACCTAATTCCTCTTTACTCATCCTTCTATGTATTATGGAGCTTTCCGCCTGCTTTCAGATTTCTTTTTCCTCCTAGAAGCCCGGTCTTGAAATTCCATTGCCACCTCTGGTGTTCCTAGCATAACAGATTTGCTTTAATACTTTTTGAAGCCTTCTCATACTTTTGTTGATACATTAAAGCATCTGCCAGGCTAAGACTATTTTCTATTGTAGTCTCATTATTCGGGAAAATAAGATAATATCCATAGCTGACATATACGCCAAATTCATATTCCCCGGAATTGTTAAATTCATTCAGCTCCTCTACAAAACGGTTAATAAATTTCGCCATTTTATTATCATCATAATCAATTCCTATAGCCATAAATTCATCTCCCCCAAGACGGATGCAGATTTCATCATCATCTGCCGCTTTAATAAGAGCTGAGGCTACGGTTCGAAGTGCAATATCTCCTGAATAATGGCCAAATTTATCATTAATATATTTTAGCTTATCCATATCCGCAGTGAAAATCATCAGCTTGCACTCTTTTTCCATACACTGTTTTAAATATTTCTTTCCCAGTGTATTAAGTACGCGCCTGTTATATAGACCGGTAAGGTCATCTCTGATTGACATATCTTCCAACTTATAAACAAGTCGGTTCAATTCGCCATGGATTCTTACATTTTCTAATGCATTGCTGACATTAAGTAACCATGCCTGAAATGTCCGCATATAGGTCTGAATTTTATGAAAACTAATTGCTATATATCCGAAGCTATGCTGCTGGTGATGCAATATGGCAAAGAAATACGCCATCGGCTTGTCCTCTGAAAGCTCCGCCGGAATCAATTCCATTTTAGAACATTTTACTTTCGTATAGACCACACGATCCTTTATCCCAACTTCCATCGTTAAATCATCATCAAATACCGTGTCCTCTTTTTCACCTTTTTTGTGAAAGACATCCCATCTATTATGTAGGCACATGCAAAAGTGGGAGAAATTGGAGTTCTCATAAATATACAGCCGCATTTTATCAATAATATCATCCAGACTGGTAAGTCCCGTCAAATCGGTTGACATATAAGCATTACGGGTAATTTCATTTTGTAAAGTTTCACGCATTATTATATGATTTTTTCTACGATGATTGCTTTCGTGGTACCAGTGCCTTTTACAGCCGCAGGAAGAACGGTACATCGTTATCGTTTTCATATATGAATATTGCTGCTGTTTCACTCCCCGATTGTGCTTATAAATCTTCTTAACTGCTTCCATTCCCATCTCAAAAATTGGCATCTTTGCTGTAGTAATCGATGGACTGAATTCTGCTGCATCTTCTAAATCATCGCAGCCTGTAACAGCAATCTTATCTGGAACAACAATCCCTTTGTCAGCTAAGGCTCTGCAAACAGTGATTGCCATATAATCGTTCGCACACACGATTGCCTGGGGTTCTTCGAGGTCACTACTTAGCCAATAATCAACAGCATCATATCCGGACCGTCTCCACAAATCACCATAGTAAATTCTATCCTCTTCCACTGGAATATTATATTTTGTTAAAATTTTCTTATAATTCTCTAGTCTTCTATCCGTGTCGATAAAGCCCTTTGGGCCCGATAAAAAATTAATCCTCGAAAAACCATGCTTTACAATAAAATGAGTTATTATTTCTTCCAATACGGTATTATCATCTATTAATACATTATAAAAACCCTTTGTCTCTCTTCTTACACTTACAACCGGGCAATGGCATCTGGATTTTATATTTTTGATATAAGTCTCCTCCAAACCTGGAAGTATCATGACATCCGGTGTTATTATAATTCCATCCAGTGCTTCATAGATCGGAAGAGAAGCAATATAGGCCTCCCCCATATCATAGGAATGCTGTCCAAATCCACCAAAATTTGTGAAGAAAGCAACATTATAATCCAATTCCTTTGCCTTCGTCATAATTCCCTTGCTTAGCGTATCCTGATATTCATCATTCACCTGAGATGTAAAAACACCAATTGTTTTTCGATTATTACCAAACATGTTTTCCCCCATTTCTAACAAAACGAGCTAAAACTCCATTATTAATGCCTCATATTATTTTCACCGGTTGAAGGATATTATTGCTCAGATTATGCTGCTAAAATCATGCCTTGCATTACTACTTTAAGTTTTATATTTACTTAATATAATAAACTATTTTGACAGGAAACACAATAATTAGAAAAAGATTTCATCTTTTCCTTGTAATTTTATGGTGCACAAATAAAATAATCCCTGCCGGAGCAATTAGAACAGCAAAGCGGCAGGGTTCTCCGATTCATTATAACCTTTCATCGAAAATTTCTTTTATTTTTATTCGATTTGCTTCATCAGTTAAAATTATAATTTCATCATCTACCATAATCTGTGTATCACCCTTAGGAATCACTACAACTTCATTACGGATAATTGCAATAAGTACCGCTTTTTTCGGAATTGAAAGATCCTTAATCTTACAGTTTACCGCTTTTGCTTTTTCTGCGACTTTAGTCTGTACTATGGAATAATCTCCCCGATTCAGCTTCATCAAGGTGAACATATGGTTTAAATCCATTTCCTCTACAATGAAATGTGCCATTAAATCAGCCTGATTAACTCCGATATCTATCCCCATACTACTGTTATACAGCCAGGCATTTTTGGGGTTATTTACACGTGCCACTACACGGGGTACACCAAATTCCATCTTAGCCAGCGTTGAAACCACAAGATTTATCTCATCTTCCGTGGTTACTGCCGCAAGCACATCAGTTTTATCAACTCCCGCACTTTCCAGCACTTCGGGATCAGAACCGTGTCCAAATAAAAGTATTTCAGGTGGAAATTCCTTAATGAGCTTATTATAATTTTTCTCGCGATATTCAATAATCTTTATATCATGACCATTCGATAGTAATAAGGAGGCAATGTAGGATCCAACCTGTCCTCCACCCACTATAATAACTTTCATTTTCTTTCCTCCTTTATGCCAGATCAAGCATTGATTTCAATTTGTCGGTTGCGGTATAGCTCACTGCCAGATAAAGGATATCTTCCGCTTCTAAAATTGTACCTGATGATGGGATAAATGCTTTATTACTGCGGTTGATCGAAACAACTCTGATTTCACCGATTACCATGATATCCTTGACGGTATGACCCACCATAAGGGAAGGAACTTCGATTCGCACTAAATTAACTTTACCATTTCCCATTTCATAGACACTATCTAGCTGATTATAGGTGAGGATTTCAGTAGCTCTTTCGATACCCCAGGTCGTCGTGGATATTGTCTGGATCCCCAATCTGCGATAGATTTCTGCTTTTCTTGAATCATATAGTCTAGCGATTACTCGTGGAACACGGTAGATATTTTTCGCTACCCGGGCAACAACTGCATTAACTTCATCACTTTCGGTACATGCAACAACTGCATCTACCTTGTCGATCTTTGCTTTGCTTAATACGTCTCTGTCAAAACCAAAACCCAAAACAATTGTTCCCGTAAAATCCTTACCCAAACCTTTAAATGCCTCCGGATCATTATCGATTACTGTAACCTGATGACCTTTCTTTAATAAATTTAAAGATAACCCGGTTCCCATTCTTCCTATACCAATAATAATAACTTTCATAACCTTCACCTCTCTACTTTATATGATCTTTTTTCATATCTCTTCCACGTAATAATGCTTTTCTTCCTTCTTCCACTAAAAGTACAATCGGTGGAAAGATACAAAGTATCAGCCAATCACTTAAGCTCAGTGCCGACGTATGAAAAACGGACTGTAATGGTGGTAAATAAACCAGCGAAAATATTACAAGAATTTCAAATATAATACCTATATTTACCTGTTTGTTTGATAAAATACCAACCTTAAATACGGATTGTTTCTGTGTCCTGCAGTTAAATACCTGACCAATCTGGGTGAAGACAATGGCAGCCAAGGCCATTGTAGTTGCTTTAATATATACCGGATCTCCTTCTCCAGCCAAAGGAACCTTAGGCCATCCGTTTTGAATATTTACAAAGAAATAGGATAAGGTGGAAGCAATGGCTCCTAGCATTCCGTACCATAAGAAGGCTTTCATCACTAATTTTCTATTTAATAAAGGCTCTTTCTGATTTCTGGGCGGTTGATCCATAATACCTTTTTCCGGCTTTTCTGTTCCAAGTCCCAAAGCGGGCAGCATATCGGTTCCCAAGTCTATGGTCAATATTTGCATAACAGTCAGCGGTAGCGGAATAGCACCTCTCGAAAATAGGAACAGCGCGGAGGGAACAGCTTCGGGAAAATTCGAATTTAAAATATATAAGATGAATTTTCGAATATTACTATAAACTGCGCGGCCTTCTTCAATTGCATTCACAATGGATGCGAAGTTATCATCGGTTAGGATCATATCAGCGGCCTCTTTCGCAACATCGGTACCCGCAATACCCATTGCAACACCTATATCTGCTTTTTTAAGCGCTGGTGAATCGTTTACACCATCACCGGTAACAGCTACAATTTCTCCCATTTCCTGAAGATTTGTCACGACTCGCAGCTTTTGTTCCGGTGCAACACGGGCAAAGATAATATCATCCTTTAAATATATCTTAAGCTGTTCATCCGTCATTTGTTCCAATTCAAGACCGGATACAACACGCGGATTCGGACCTTTCACAATACCAATACGTTTTGCAATACTCTCAGCCGTTAAGCCATAATCTCCGGTAATCATAACAATACGAATACCTGCACGGTGACATTCATCGACAGCCGCTGCCACTTCTGGCCGTGGCGGATCTGCCATAACTACCAGACCCACAAATACTAAATCCTTCTCTATTAATTCTGGAGTATAGGCACTCATAGCCTTCGGGATATCATCTTCTTTATGAAGCAGACGATATGCTACGGCAAGCACACGAAGACCGTTACGGGCATACCTGTCATTTGCCTCCATTATTTTAGTCCGCAAATCCTCAGTCATCGCCTGAATCTCTCCATCTACACAGATAAATTCACTTAACTTCATAACCTCCTTGGGTGCTCCCTTGACATAAGCAATACGCCTGGTTCCTTCGATAGGTTTTTCCAATTCATGAATCGTAGTCATTCTTTTTCTTCTAGATTCAAAGGGTAATTCCCTTAAACGAGGAGTCAGCTCTACCTGCTTTGGTATATTTATTCCTGCTTTTTCTGCCGCTACACCTAAACATGCTTCGGTCGGGTCACCTAATACCGTATATCTTGGAGATTCTTCATTCGGAGGCAGTAGTTTTGCATTACTGCAAAGGGCCGCAGCTGTTAGAAGAAGCTTCATATCATTATCTTCATTCGCTATAACCGTCTTTCCATTAAAAATAATATTGCCCTTAGCACTGTAGCCAACTCCGGTAATCTCATATTCTTTTGTTGCAAGCCATAGGTTACTAACGGTCATTTCATTCTGCGTTAAAGTTCCTGTTTTATCAGTACAGATTACGGTAGTACTTCCAAGGGTTTCAACGGAGGAAAGCTTCTTAACCAGAGCATGCCGTTTTGACATACGCTGTACCGCCATTGCAAGAGCCAGTGTTACGGTTGGCAGCAACCCTTCCGGAATAAATGCTACAATCATACCAAGGGAAAATATGAAAGCAGATGCTATGGGCTCTTTTACAAAAATTAATGCTGCTACAAAAAAGAATACACCAAAGCTAATTGCCATTATGGAAACTTGTTTTGTTAACCGGTTTAATTCCTTTTGCAGAGGACTTTCTTCTGTTTTCATTGTCTGGGTCAGATTTGCTATTTTACCAAACTCGGTTCTCATGCCAATTTCCATAACCACAGCCTTGCAGTTACCTTCCGATACATTGGTACCCGCGAAAATAAGATTCGGAATCTCTGCTTTTGTTAAATCATCTTTCAAGATTGCGTCCTGTATCTTACGTACTGGATTGGATTCACCGGTAAGCGTGGACTGATCTACCTGTAAATCACTGACCTCAATCAGACGTGCATCGGCTGAAATCTTATCACCTTCTGATAATAAGATAATATCACCGGTTACCAGATCTTCCGATAAAATCTTCTGTTCTTCTCCGTCACGGATTACCCGGGCATAAGAGGGCAACATATTTTTTAAAGCCTCTGTTGCCTTACCGGCACGAAATTCCTGCCAGAAGCTGAACACACCATTAATAACATTTACCAGCCAGACAGCCACACCAAGCTGGGGCATTCCGGCCAAAAATGCTACTGCTCCGCCTACCCACAAAAGAATAGCCATTAAATGTATAAAATTACTTAAAAAAATTAGTATAACAGACTTCTTCTTCTTTTCTTCAAGAAGGTTTTTCCCTTGCTCCTTTTGTCTTTCTTCTGCCTGTACCTGTGTTAAGCCCTGGGGAGTTGTTTCTAATGTTTCAAGGATTTGATTAACCGGAAGTCTATAAATGTTATCCTTAACATTTATTCCGCTTTCCTTCATATCCATATTCTTGTATCCTTCCTTCTTCAATACTTTGATACCTTCAAATTTCCATGTACTCATATAATTTTATAACTAATTTTTTTCTTTTCAATAAATGTTAATATATCTTTATACCTTAGTTTAGAATCTGAATGTCTTCTTTATACATAATTTATTGATATCTTACTCTTTTTGTCATCGGGCATTCAGATATTATCCATATCCTTTGTTTTCCGTTCATAGGTTTCATAACGGCAAGGAATATCTTCGCCAAACTCTTCTTCATTAATTTTTACATAATTTGATGTATTAAAATTTGGAAAGAAAGTATCACCCTCAATATCTAAATCAATTCGTGTAATATATAACCTATCTGCTAATGGTAAAGCTTCTCTATAAAGCTGCTCTCCTCCGGCTATAAATATCCTTTGAAATTAATATATTCATTATATATTAATATCCTTTAAATGTAAAATTATCCATATATTATTCATGTGCTACTTATTCTACTAATAATACAAGAAATAAAATATCTAATTGGAGTTTTACCAAACTGTCCGATAGATTACGCCCATGATGGGCGCAACAAAAAATCCATCCTAAACTTTCGTTCAGTATGGATTTTGTATAACAAATATTAGAGTTGCTCTATGTTGCCTTATTTTTTTATAATAGCCTACTAGAAAACAACTTTAATTCTGATAATCCTCAGAATACTGTATGGCTTTACCTGCCTTAAAGCCGAATAATATTGTCTCGATAGCCTGCGCGGTAATTACACGGTACTGGAGAAAATACATCATATTATCAACAAAATCTATGTAATCAGACTTCTTCTCATCCAAAATCAGTGTAGAAATATTCTCATTATTCATGCATCTAAGTAAGTACCCGGTTACAAAGCGCTCATTGGCGAAGGTTAAGTTATAATCCTCCAGATTATCCTTTACAATCATTAAGGGCTTTCGTTTGATTAACCAGAAGGCCGTATAAGAATAAATCTTAGTAGTGCTAATTCTCTCAATACCGTGAAATTGCTTAAGGCGGTCAATATCTACAAAATAATCAATTATCATCTGACTCAGAGCATTTTTTGATATAATAAGATTTTCTTCATATTGGTGCCTCTTAATAAACTCCGTCATGTAATCATATAACGTAGCATAACGGTTCATAATTCTCTCCTCACCAAAGGCATCAATTAAATACTGAAACGTTTTACTATTATAATTTCCATAATTATAATTGTCCATTGTAAGCCACCGTCCTCTTCTCAAGATAATTAAAATATGACAATGTCTTCAAATACTTCGTATAATTTTGAAAATCTATATTTTCATATTCTGGGGTATAATCCTCATAGTTATTTGGAAGTACATGCTTTGACAGAGTACCATTTTTAATAGCACTGATAAATTCCTCAGCAGTATTCATTGCCGCTTCACTATGTTCTATCTTCATCTCAAATCCTCCTTCTAATATAACTCATTGATATCTCCAACTGATTTGGAGGTTATACTTCTAGAGTGTAAATTATCATATTTCGGATTCTCAGGTGTATCATTCTTCGGTTGCTCTATCCTCTGTGATAGAATTTTCTTAACATCAGTTTTGTCATTCGGAACAGAGAAGATGGATTCATCATAGTAATCATGCATGAACATACTTAATTCATCCGCTATCTCAGCAACCTTACTGAGCAGGTTCGAGGTTCGGTTAAGAACCAGTTTTTTATTCCCTGCATAAAGCTTATATACGAAATCATGGTCATTTTCACTCCAGGCCTCATCAAACAATGTTCTTACCTGTAATTCAATATAGGTACCATGATAATTAATAATATAATGGTTACTACTATAACCTGGATTATTCTTCTCAAAGTCAAAAGTATCACGACCTTTTAATTCATAGCATTTCGTGCTTTCCTCATAACGGTAGAAAACCTTCGGTCGTTCGGCTAGAAAAGGTTCTTTTGCATCACCGATATAATCTAGGGTTCTATTCTTGACATATTTTTCTGTACCTTTAAAATAAAGATGCCAGATCAGATCATGTATCTCTTCCCATTGATACCTGTGGCGAATTAAAATTCTTGCTCCCAGAAGATCCATTATAACCTCTCCATAGGTCTCCTTCGTTATGTCTGTATAGTCTAAATCCGTAAAATCACTGCATTTCTTATGTATGATTTTTACGATCAAGCTTTCCGGGCTTTTCATCCGATATCGCATGGAATGCATCGCCGGAGGAGTTCCGAATTCTTCAATAAAGCTTGTCATAATCTTCTTTAAGCTACCATTTTTCAGTTTCTGCTCGTAATCCTCATGAATTTCCTTCATGATATCCCACAGATTTGGATTTATCTTCTCAAGTTCTTTAAACTCGTCTGTTAATTTATTTCTTTTAAGAAAATCCTCTTTACTTTCCACGCCTTCATCCCCTTTCGTTTATAATATAAGATTAAGGTGTCAAAAATCAGATATTAACTAATTGAATGAATATGTGTGTATTTATATTCAGATGGCGAAGACCGGCTCAAGCGACCATGTATAAAAACTTTATATACAGTCAATTTCGCTTGAAGGTAAGGCGAGTCCAGATGAATATAGATGCACACATATTCATCTCACAATATAAATCTGACTTTTGACACCTTAATCAAATAAAACAAATAAGCAAAGACGGGGCTTCCTCGCTCCATCTTTGCTTATCTTATAGTATTATAACATGCTCGTAAAATATTGTTAAGACATTTTGTTATAAAATTCTTTATTAATATACACTATTTAGAAATTGATTCGATAGCTACACTTCCGCCTCTTACTATTTCAATTCGGTTGCAAAAGCAGTTACTTAATAGTTTGATAAGCTCGTTGTTTCTTTCCTCCGTCTGGATACACTCCAGCAGGATAGTATTTTTAGCATAATCAGCAATTGTAAGGCCGAAAATATTTGCAATTCGGAATATTTCAGTCTTATCCGCTTCCGTACAGTGGAACACTTTTACATAGAGTAGCTCTCTCATATGGATCGGGATATCCGTATAATCAACCACCTTAATAACCTCAACAGCCCGATTTAACTGCTTTTTTACCTGTTCAAAGGTCATGTCATCACTAGTTAGACTTATAGTCATTCTAGATATGGTTTTATCCTCCGTCTCCCCAACCGTTAGGCTATTTAAGTTATATGATTTACTTGAAAATAGACCTGCAATTCTTGCAAGCACACCAATCTCATTTTCCACAAACAAACATATCCATCTCTTCTTCATTCTATCGTCCTCCATCCCTAACAATCCATAATCATTTCGTTTAACGCTTTTCCACCTGGTACGATTGGTAATACATTGGCTTCTCTTTCGATGATAAACTCAATCACTGTGGGGCCAGTCTTATTCTTCTTAGCCTCTAGGAATGCCCTCAAGGTATCTTCCGGCTTTTCTACCCTTATGCCCTTTGCATCATAGCTTTCTGCAAGCTTGATAAAATCCGGTGTATATTTGGGACAGCATTTATTCTTGTTCTGGCAATCTCTTTCGCAGCTTTTTCTATATTGCAGACAGGTGCTGGAATAACGCTTTTCGAAGAACATCTCCTGCCACTGACGGACATTTCCTAGATATGCGTTGTTAAAAATACAGATAATTAGAGGTAATTCCAATGCTACTGCCGTCGCCATCTCCTGAACATTCATCTGCATTCCACCATCACCCGAGATACAGATAACATCTTTATGCGGATTTCCGAGCTTTGCTCCGATTGCAGATGGAAAGCCAAAGCCCATAGTTCCAAGACCTCCTGAGGTAATCAACTGACGGTTTTCATCCAGCTCAATATACTGTGTGGTCCATAATTGGTTTTGCCCGACATCCGTTGTAATAATGGCATTTTTAAATGTATTATTGATCGTTCTAATAATCCGTTCTGGGGTTAAACCTTGATACTTATCCATCTGGATAGGGTATGCCTTCTTCCACTCCATAACTTCATTCGTCCAATCTGTAATATCAAGTGGCTCAGCAGTTTTTTGCATCATCCTAAGTGCATTTTTTGCATCGGCTACCACCGGGATATCCACCTTAATATTTCTAGAAATAGATGCGGAGTCGATATCAATATGAATGATTTTAGCATTCTTTGCAAACTCACTAAGCTTACCTGTTATTCTATTATTAAAACGTGCTCCGATGGAGAAGAGAACATCACACTCACTAATTGCCCGGTTAGAGGCATAATTACCATGCATTCCGATATTACCGACATAATTGGGATGGTACGTCGCTATTGCTCCTTTACCCATAATTGTAGTAATTACAGGGACTCCGGTCGTTTCAGCAAATTTTGTTAATTCTTTTCCGGCCCTTGCAATATTCACTCCCCCTCCAATAAGCATAACCGGTTTTTTCGCCGTTTTTAATACTTCCATTACCCTCTTGATCTGGCCTGCGTGTGCACTGCTACTCGGTTTATAACCTCTTATCGCTACGTTCTCCGGGTATACATCATCACCATATGCAAGTTGAATATCCTTGGGAATATCAATTACAACCGGACCCGGCTTTCCGGTTCTTGCGATATAAAAAGCCTTCTTGATAATGCTTCCCAGATCCTTTCTGTCACGTACAGTCACCGCATATTTGCAAATACTACGCGTAATTCCAACAATGTCGACCTCCTGAAATGCATCATTACCAATCAGATCAGTAGGAACTTGACCTGTAAAGCACACCAGTGGTACACTGTCAAAATTAGCGTTGGCAATTCCTGTGACCAGATTAGTTGCTCCCGGACCGCTGGTAACAAGGCATACTCCTACTTTTCCGGTAGAACGCGCATATCCATCAGCCGCATGAATTAATGCCTGCTCATGTCTTGGCAGTATAACATCAATCTCTTGAACTCCATAAAGTGCATCAAATAAGTTAATTGCCTCTCCTCCAGGATAACCAAACAGGGTATCCACGCCTTCTGCCTTTAATGCTTTTACAAATAACTCGGTTCCCTTAATCTCCATATAAAGCCCTCCATTTTAACGCCTTTGGCGATATTTAATTTTAAAAGCATATATTAAATGAAATAAAAAAGCCCTAAGCTAAATCTCTTTAGCTTAGGGCGAATATACAATCCGTGTTACCACCTAATTTCAGCCGGAATTCTTAGTTCCTTTGCTGCACTCTGCCAGTACGGATAATACACTCCAACTGACAATTAACTTATCAGTACGGATATTACTATCGATACCGCTTTCCTTGTAACGGCGGAAACTCCGTTGAAGTCTACTGAAGATTACTCTCGTTCGGTTCACTGCTCAGAGGCTACTTTCATATTATCGAATAAAGACTCGCACCTTCCGTCTTCTCTCTGGAAATCTGACTAATATGTACTTCTCCTCGTCATTGCTTTTCTCAATATGCTTTTATTGTTACGATTCTAGCATATAAATGGTAATACTGTCAATAAATTTTTTATTGAACCTTTCTATAACCGAGCCACAAAGAAAATACGCTTAAACTCAAACAGAACTTTTCCGTCTTTCTGTTTTCCATAATGTAATTTGATTGTTTCCAAAACATCAGCCAAATATTTTTCCTGCTCGCTGTCACATAATCTTTCTAAATAAGGTCTTAACCCCGTACTTTTTATGAAATTCAGAATATCCTGGTGGTCATTCATAATATGATAATAGTTTGTCTGCCACAAATTAATTTCCCTAAAATGCCTGGATAGTGCGTCATAATAATACTGTGGACTATAGCTGGAATATAAGTCCTTCTCAATACCTTCAAACCTATCTTTATCATAGGAAATAGCCGCATTATGTATACATTCACTGATTTGCATTTCACTGAAATTAGGAATTTGCATGGCAAGTATTCCATTATTCGAAACAATCCTGCTTAAGTTTTCTATTACGGCCTGCTGGTCAAATAACCACTGCAGCGCCGCATTTGAGAAAACCAAATCAAACTTCCCCAAATCATCCAGCGGATTATTACAATCTCTTCTTATCCATTGAATATCCATATTCAACTCTTTGGCCTTTTGCAACATATTTTCAGAATAATCTACTCCAACAATTTCTGAAGAGGCCCATTTATTACGAAGCGGAATCGTACTTAATCCTGATCCACATCCGATATCAATAATGCGTTTTATTTCAGATTCATTATTCAGTCTATTAATTAGGTCATAAACCGGCAGCATCCGTTCTCTGCCGAAACGGTTGTATAAATTTGCGTTCCAGTCTGACAAACTCTCACATCCTTAATAGTATTTAACTATGCCGACTAGTTATGAATTCATTATTACATAATTCTTAATATAAATAAAATATATAATATTTATATCAATTATAAATACAAGTTATATCTTTATACCAGGTTTATCGTTAACAGTGCCTATCACAAAACTGCTTTACCTTCTTTGATATCTCTCTTTCCATTATTATAATGAACCACAAAGAAAGCGGCTGTTGCATTTTAGTTATATGTAATATAAGGGACTCAGTAGAGTCCCTTATATTACTGGAAGCTATTTTGACGATAGCCCTTTCCATTCGTATTATATTATACTAGTTCTCAAGAGCCGGCACCTGTACTTCTGTCTTATCAGCTCTTCTTACTTTTATTGCAGATATAATAATTGTTAACGCCATAAATACTACTAAAATTGCTAATAGAATTCCTCCATTATAGAGTACTTCACTAGTATTCGGATCTGTAATAGCCTGCTTAAATAATGCTACGGAATAAGTCATAGGCATATAAGGGAATAATACATTAAACAACTTAGGAACAGTCTCCATCGGGAAGGTTCCTCCGCAGGAAGTAAGCTGTAATATCAGAAAAACAACTGATAACATTTTTCCCACGCTCTTTAAATGAACCATGAGGAACTGAACAATAGATAAAAACGACATAGAAACCAAGCATACGGATGTATAGAACAGGAATATATTATCAACCTTAAGCCCTAACCCCTTTGTTACAATGAGTGCTAATACTATCGCCTGTATAAATCCTATTAACAGAAAGCTAAAGCTTCTGATAAGTCTATGACTAGATTCACGAGATAATATCTTAAATTTGCCCTCCGTATCAAGGTAAATTCCTACGAATAATATGATAGCTCCAACCCAAAGTGATAATGACATAAAGTAAGGTGAAAATGCAGTTCCGTAATTAGCAATTGATTCGACATTTTTTTGTTCAATGCTTACCGGTGCTGATGCGTAATCAGCCAAGCCATCCAATGCACCAATCTGATCCTTTGCGTCTGTAACAGCCGTATCAACACCTGATTTTGCTTCGTTGATGCCATTATTTAATTTCCCAGCACCATCTTTAAGATCCTTCACACCTTTATTCAGATCACCTGCTCCATTATTTAAATCTGTTGCACCGTTGTTCAGATCCTTGACCCCGCTATATAGTCTATTTGCTCCGCTATTCAGGTCATTTGCTCCGCTGTGCAAATCATTTACTCCGTTATTAACCTTTGCTGCACCGTTTGCAATATCACCTGTAGCAGTGTAAAGTTTGTCAGTTGCATTACTTAAGGAGGTTACTCCCTGATCTAATGTCTTTGCTCCTTTGGTCAAAGTAGCAGAACCGGTCTGTAGCTTCGTTGCTCCCTCTGATAATGATAAAAGTGCTGTATTCAATTTAGTAAGTCCCGCTGTTCCTGCGTAAAGTTGCTGTGTTCCAGTAACAAGCTGTGAGGATGCTGCGGTAATCTGAGGTCCTGCCGCCTGTAAGTCCTTAAGACTTTGTGCAGTTACCGGATTAGAGAGCTTTATTATAAATGCAGCAAAGATCGGATCCTTCAAAAGTGCTGGATTTGACTTTACATACTGTGAAAGGAATGTTGAAGTATTATTTACTGTTGATATTAAAGAATTTACTCCGCTGGTATACTGGGTAAGACTTGCATCGAAGGTTTTGGTTCCGTCCGCAACCGTCTTTGCACCACTTGTAATCTGCCCCAGATCCTTTGTCTTTTCAACGATTGAATCTGATCCGCTTTTTAATTGCCCAATTCCTGTCTGTAGATCTTGTGCGCCGCTTGCAAGCGCTGTGGAACCCTCCTTTAATGAAGTAACACCCTTCTTATAATCTTTGAACTTATTATAATAGGTACTTGTTCCGTCTTTTAATGATTTTGTGCCTCCAGACAAGGTATTTGTTCCATCTAATAATTTTTCGGTTCCGTCTGACAGTGCACTTGCTCCATTTAATAGGGTCTTTGTACCATCGGATAAAGTTGCGGTTCCATCTGACAGCTTACCGGAGCCGTCTTTTAATTTATCAACTCCATCCAGTAATTTGGAAGAACCGTCTCCCAGATCTCCTAATCCATCCTGTAACTCGCTTAGCTGATCCGGGACATCTTTGATTTTATCCGCCAGCTGTCCTACAATTTCCTTATCTACAGTAGAACGGGTTTTTTCCTCAATTTCAAGCACTGCTCTGTTTAATATCTGACTCGCAAGATAATTACGTTTTTCATTCGCTGAGAAAGTGATTTTAGCTGTTTGCTTGTTATCCGTATTTATGGAAGCGATATTTTGTGAGAAGTCCTCCGGTATTGATATGGTTGCATAATAATCGCTGCCCTTTGTCCCTGCTTTTGCATCCTTAGCATCTGTAAATATAAATTTCAGGGATTTATCTTTTTTAAACCGGTCGCACATTTCGTCTCCTAGGTTACGTTGCTTACCATTAATCTCTGCTCCCTTATCGTTATTTACCACAGCTACCGGAAGTTTCTCCAGTTTTGAATATGGATCCCAGAATGCATCCAAGTAGAAATAACTGTAGAGAAAAGGAACAATAATAATAGCAAGTATAACTGCCGCACAGAAAATATATCTTTTACTTATTTTCTTTTTCATAGATACCTCCAATCTGCCGCCAACGGCGACTTTTTCTTATTCATTTGTAGGGGAGTATAACACGCATTTTTTCATATGTAATTAGACATAAAATTTTCATTGTATAAATTTTTGACAAAAAAAGAAATCTGACTAATTTTTAGACAGATTCCCTATTTTGTCTATATAAAGTAAGCAGGAACAACGCTATACTGATCATAAATTAATCTGTTAATATAGACTGTTTATCAGAGGTCTTTCATCACTTTGTGAGCCCTATTACTCAAAGGAGGTTAATATGCTTCTTGCTGGTAAATTAAAACGTATTGCTTTACTTGCAGCAGTTGACGTATGTTTGAAAAGAACCATCCGGTCACCGAAACGCTGTGCTCGGAATATCATAGAGCTTGGTACATCTGCGTTTCCTGGAAAGTTAACGGATGCACAAAAAGATGAATTATATCACATGCTTTTGGTCTCTTTTGAAAGTGGTGACATTCCTGCTGCCAGAGAACGTTTTTTCTCCACATTTTTGTAAGCTATGCTTATTGGGGCTTCTTACTATGTTTTTCCAAGTAGCGTGACATTGCGAATTTCTCCGTGCCATACGCCAGATTTTCAATCTGCGCGGTTATATATTCAGGTGTTTCTTTCATTCCCCGCTGTGCCCAGGAGATAATGGTACCCGTCATGCCAAATGCGTAAAAATTGGCTATAAAATTTATCTCATCATCTTCTAATGTCGAATCTTTTGAAATTTTTTCAATAATATCACAAAATAATTCACTAACTACCTTATTTAGATATTCCTCAAATTCATTCTTTACGGATGCCTTTAATGTATTGGTATAAAAATAATCTTCCGACTTCATCTTCGTAAGTAGCTGCAATACTTTATCTACACAATTTTCATAGGTAAGATTATCTGTTACAATTGTTATTATTTCATTATAAAATATCCAATTTACCAGCTCGTATTTATCCTGAAAATGATAATAGAAGCTCTGGCGATTGAGTCCGCATATCTCTGTAATATCTGAAACGGTTATTTTATCAAAGCTTTTCTTTTTGGTAAGCTCTTTCATTCCTTCTGCCATTGCCTTTTTCGTAATTAAGGAATCTGACATTGATGTCACTGCCTTTCGTTCTTATCTTATAAGGTATAAATGTTATCTTTAAAAAAACCATTATTAAAAATAATTGTATTATAACACATTCTCTTTCTAAAGTCAGCTATCTAAAGTTTCAATATTATACTGAGAATTCATCACCTGCCTTATCTGGGGATAACAGTTCATAATTGTCCAGATTCCTGGCCCCCGTAATCCATAGTCCTTTATGATATTAAGGATTGCGTCAATTGTTCTTGAATCGATAAACCACACAACATGATTCCTCGGAATCCCGTCTTTATAAATAACATAATTGAAATATGGTGTTTTGGAAACCTCATCAAACTGAATTGTTGCACCAACATCGCTGGCTAATGCCAAAGCCGAATCCAGTGTCAGAGAATTTGCTCTGGTAACGCCGATGATATAAGGAAGTTCCCAGTCATATCCTATGATTGGAATACCTACTTCTATTTTTTCAGGTGGGATATGCTGTATCATATAGTTTAAATATTCTATTATCATATAAGCTGATATCACCGGTCCAGGAGGATCAAAAGAATATCCCCAGCTATAGTTTAGTAATGTTATTCCATCAACCAACTTACCAATTTTCATTAAATTAGTCTTTTCAAATGTAATCCTATCTTCATTCTTTATAAAGTGTTCCGAAAAAGTAATAAATACAAGAAAGCCCTCCTGTTTTAAACGGGCAGCCAGTTTTTCAGTATAATCCTCATATACCTGACGATTTTTTTCGTTTATATACTGATATGAAATATTTAGTCCCTGATAGCCTTTTCTATGTAAAATACTGAGAATGTTTTCAATATGTTTATCGATAAGCTCTTTGTTATATAATATGTGAAATATTGCTTCATAACTTTCTCTTCCTTTATTTGTAGAGGTAGCTAACACCATAATCGGGGTAACTTTATACTCTTTAGCTAATCGAATGATATCTTCATCATCAATTTCAAGAATATTGGCAGAATCCACAGTCTTATAACCAAATACTGATATGTAGGATAAAAGCGGCAGTATAATTCCAAATCTATTTATATTAATAAACGAATTTGCAAAGCAGTTTGTTGATATCTTCCCTTGACTATTATCATAACTGATAACTAATATCTCTCCTGGATAGATATAATCTCTTTGACAAAGATAAGGATTATTTCTTATGAGTTGAATGAGAGGTATCCCGTTTATATCAGCTATTTTTTGCAGTGTGTCCCCCTCTTGAACCGTATAGGTTCTTTCGGGTTGGGAAATTACTATGGTCTGTCCCAATATTAATTGTTGGATATTTTCCAGTCCATTATCATGAACCAGCCTGGTAACCGAAATATTATATTGATCTGCAAGAGCGGCTATGGTATCTCCTTCCTGAACTACATGTATTATCATAAATAACCTCTATTGATCTAATTAATAATATCATATGAAATTACAGGCTAATTATAACTATCCTGTCTTATAATCTATTCCAAAGTTTCTAAGGTAATGTTTCGTTTTAAAGCCATGATAGGATCCTCCATAGGAATCATTTGAAAAATATATTCTTTGATAGATTAATCAATATCTCTTTCCTTATCTCTTTGCTTCATTGTGAGTGTATTATAAAATATAATTTTGGGTAATAATATAAATAAATACAAATATATGAAAGGCGGATTTATTATGAAAATAAAAATCACATTTTTAATATTAGTGCTAATGATGGCATTAATTACAGGATGCGGCAAAAAAGAAGGAACAACAAAAAATGAATCTGGAAATACTAATACGACGGTAACTCCTGAGGCAGTTTCTTCGGCTTCTATTGTTAATACGGAAGAAGGCTTCCTAAATGCGATTAGTGCGAAAGGTACATGGATTATCGCCATTACGAAGGATTTAACAATTAATAAAGATTTATTACTGGAAGGCGAATTTAAAAACGGAAAAAAAGATGATAAAGGAAATGATATTCTTCAAAGAAAAATCGCTCTATATGCCCAGGATGAAAATCGTAATATAACAGCTAGATACACATTAACAGCACCAAAGTTAACGGTTACCAGTCCTATGGCAAGTATACAGCATGGTACTTTTAAAGGCGATCTGTATGTTTCGGTAGAAAACTTTCAATTAGTTGATGCAACCGTAGATGGCAATGTTTACTTTACTACAGATAAAGCGAAAAGTACCTTTATCATGGATAAAACCAGTAAAATTACAGGTAAGCAGGAGATAAAGAAGTAATCGTTTAAATATAATTCTTATCTTAAATAAAGAGGCTGTCACTAAATAACCTACAGTGATATAACTTACTCCGCATAATCTCCTTAATGCACTGTTTGGAAGACATGTTTTCGATTTAGTATGTCAAATACGAACATTTATGTACGATTATGACATACAATATCAAGAATGTGTCTTCCAATCTGTGTGTGTGGAGATTATGGGGATTACCTTATATCTTATATGCCTAAAATGCAATAGCCCCTTTTAGGTATATTTCAAATTCTCACATCGACTTAGAATAACACTCTACTTCGGCCCCACTCATATACCTGCCTATGGAATGATACTCCGCTCCGGCCTCACTCATATACCTGCCTATGGAATGATACTCCACTCCGGCCTCTCTCATACTCTTCGGATCATAAATATTCCTACCATCATAGATTACTGGATATCTCATAAGCTTCTTATATGTCTCAGGTGCAACCTCTCTTATCTGGCGCCATTCCGTGAAGATAAAACATACCTCTGCATCTGCTAACGCTTCTTCTGGAGTATTTGTATAAACCACTTCGTTTGGAAATATTTTTTTGAAATTTCCTTCTGCAACCGGATCATAAGCTGAGATAATGGCACCTTGCTTTACCAGCAAATCAATATTCTCGAGCGAAGGAGCCTCTCTCAGATCATCCGTATCCTGCTTATATGATAGTCCCAATACAGCTACTTTCATATTTTGGAAGTTCTCAAACCGTTTGGCAGCTTTATATAATAATTTTAGTTTTTGATATTTATTTATCCGAATGGCCGCATTTACGGTCATCAGTTCATATCCGTTTTTTTCGGCAATTGAAACAAGTGCTTTTGTATCCTTTGGAAGGCAGCTTCCTCCGAAGCCGATTCCTGCATTTAAAAAATTATCGCCAATTCGTTTATCATAAGACAATCCTTTTGCAACCGCGGTAATGTCGGCCCCAACCAGTTCGCATAAGTTTGCAATATCATTCATATAAGATATTTTTAATGCAAGGAAGCAGTTACTCGCATACTTTATCATCTCGGCGTTTCTTCTGTTTACAGATACAATCGGAAGTCCGAAAGGCTCATAAATTGCTCGAAGAAGCTCCTCTGATTGCCTGCTTTCTGTGCCAATGATAATTCTGGATGCTTTTAACGTATCTCTGACTGCAGTACCCTGAGATAAAAACTCTGGATTACTTGCAATTTCTATATGAATATCATTTACCTGATAATTCTTTATTAATTTTTCCATTTTATCATTCGTACCTATTGGTACGGTTGATTTAACAACTACTAGACAATCCCTTGTGACATTTTCCGCAATCTGTTTTAATACCGTTTCTATATACGATAAATCAACGGATCCATCCGGCAGTTCAGGAGTACCTACACCGATAAATATAACCTCTGCTCCTCTATATGTATTTTTGTAATCCGTAGTAGCTTTTAACCTTCCCAGGTTTACGTTTTTTATCATAAGCTCTTCCAAGTCCTGCTCATAAATCGGAGACTTTCCTGCATTTATCATCTTTATCTTCGATTCGTCTATATCTATACAAGTTACCACATGTCCCGCATCAGCAAAACATACACCAGTAACCAATCCTACGTAACCTGTTCCTACTATTACAATTTCCAAGCTATGATTCCTTTCTCAACTCATTTTTAATTTTATGCAAAGGATTTAACCTCATGAATCGCTTCTATGATATCTTTCTTTTTTATAAAAAGGTAAACCAAGTAACAGGCAGCATATAGAAGCATACTAATATAGCTATGAATAAGCCACCCTGTTATCATAAATACAATACACATGATTAGTTCTAATATGATATCTTTATTAATTTTAATATTAATTTTCTTTGATAAAAGGATCTCGGCAAAAATACACCGGAATGCTAATACAAATACAATGGATACTAAAGTAAGCGTCAAACTATTTAAGAAGTATAATGTTACGAAGGAACACAGGAAGCTTAGTAATACAGCTATCAGGTTTACAATAAGAATCCAGGCTTCTTTACGTAAACTTTTCAAATAGGTATTTACTAACATGGACATTTTGCTTTCATAAACACAGATTGGAAAAAGTAAAGCAATATATATTAAGCTGTCTGCATAGTTTGGAAGCCAAACTCCTAAAATTTGTTTGACAGGGTAATAAATAATCATCATGCCTAATAACGGTATCATTAAAATGTTTCTTAATATACTATATAATTTCGGTAATTCCTCCTTGGTTGTTCTTCGAAGCATCGGATAGATAACAACGCTAACTGCATTAATTATAACCATCATCAGATTAGATAGACTTAAGGTCAACGATACTTTACCGAAGGTTTCGATGTTCCACTTGTACTCGATACCCATACGTATGATTCCAATAATCATCATATCGGCAATATTTGATAGTAAAATCTTCCCTCCCGATGTAATGTTTTTAATAATCTCCCCAAGCCCTTGCTTCCAGTGGGATATTTTAACGAAAACCATATCTCTGCATTGAAACAATAGCCATGTTAATGCAATACCTTTACCCAGTAGATCCGCTAATACTAAAGAAACATAAGCTCTTGATCCTATTGCAAGTAAAATAACTGTAAAAGATACATAAACAATTCTGTCTATAATGGTTGCTTTGACATAATCCTTTATCCGATATGTAGCCTGAAACATTAGCAATATAAAATCTCTTGGTATAATGATAAGCGCACATAGGTTGGTCAAAAGTAATATTAATACTTTTTTCTCTGATCCCAGAAAAAAATAAGCCGTCATACTCCCAATCACTGTAACTATAAAGACATATGCCGTCATCATCCAAAACTGGGATGTGAATAAATTTTTATTTAATTCCTTGTATTCTTTTCCTCCGTATCTAAGATAAATTCCGTTCGGTATCCCCAGATGAAAGAAAATCACATAGGAAGTGTAAAAAAGATATAGCTGGAAATAACCATATTCCTCGACACCCAATACCTTAGGAACTATTGCTATTGTTACAGCTGATACAAGAAACGTAACAATATTCGCCGTTAATGTATAAGAAAAATTCGAAATAAAAAAAGCAACTTTACGATTCATAATAATCTCCCATGCTTCCTCATTTTAGACAGCGCTCTGCTTCTTCCTTGTATCAAAAATCAACTTACTAAAAAATATCAAAGATAAATTGACAAATAAATTTGGAATAAATGATTCGGTAAGTCCATAAATAGAGAAACACGTAATGAACAAAAGCTCCCTATACATTTTCTCTTTTATGAAACGAAAAATTAATACCATATAAGCAGCCAAATATAAAAATGTAAAAATCAAACCATAATTGATTATTAATTCTACATATCCACTGTCTAAAACCATCGGATCCGCATTAAGGTTGTTACCGAATAAGCTTAATCCGTAGGAAGTAAGGTAGTGCCTGCTGAAGGTAATTCTCCACTGAAGCAACTGATCTATCGCTCTTAAGTTCGGTATCTTGTCGTAAAGTAATGCAGGGATTACGCTGATTAGACATGCTGCAGGTATAATTCCTATGCATAAGGCATTTTTCAGTTTGGTGCAATAGCCGCTCTTAAACCATATCATCAACCCAATGGCTATAAAACCGATTAACACTGAAGTTCTACTATAGGATCTTAGATAGGTTAGAATATTTAAAACTGCAAGCAAAAAAATAGGAAGGATACTCATTCTTTCATAATAGAGATACATTACTAACAATATTATAATTATAAATGCTAGGTGAAACTGATTTGGATGTGTAAAACCCATGCAATACCGGATAATCGTATTATCCCCGCGCATATCGGTGATTGTTGAATTTTCGAGAATATCAACGGAAGCTAGAAATACTAACAAAAGAAATGTTACCAGCCTGATATATAAACTCAACTTCAGAAGCTTTCTGGTATCTACCCCTTTTATTCCAATCAGCGCAATTATACTTAGAAATCCGCCTGCTTTCCGGTTCTGATAATAGATCAATACCGCTAAAACTCCCATAATTGCCATAACAATCAATTCATGAGATTCATATCTTGTGTTTACTAATTTATATATTAGAAAAAGAAAAGCAAAGGCAGCAAATGTAGTGAATACTGTATCATTTGATCCTTTATTAAAGGATTCTCCAATTTCAATAATGATAAAAAAGAGCGCGTATTCCACATCTGGCCTTGTTAATTTTGATTGAATCGAGTATCGCTTAAGCTTCATGACTTTTTCTCCACAATGTTACAAGATTGGCTATTTTTCAAGAGCAAAGCTAACATATAGATTTTTCAATTTCATTGCTTCGTTTTCAATATTATAAATGGAGTTTTGAACTAATTCCCTGTTATGCTCAAAGCATTCCTCTCTGTCTAACTGCCCAAATTCCATTATTTTATTAATCCAGACATTTTTTTGATCGGTCAATTTTAAAAATATTACATTATCTATAATTTTCGCTTCGCTTGGAACGGCATCTGATACAATACAGGGTAGGCCAGCTGCTTGTGCCTCAATAACTGCCATTCCAAGACCTTCAAATCGAGAAGGAAACGCAAAGATATCTATTGCCTGTAGCAGTTTATCTATATATACCGTCTCTTTGCAAAAACGAACTACATCACTTAACCCTAACTCCTTAACCAAATTCTTTGTTTTGTTTTTAAGATCTCCGTCTCCTACAAAAAGCAATCGATAGGAAGGATCTTTCCTATAAATATCAGCAAATATATAGATTAAGAATTCCTGGTTTTTTTGATATGAGAAATGTCCTACATGTCCAATTACTTTATTGTTCTCCATATCAAGCTTTTTACGATATTTATCTCTTATCTTTTTATTATAAAAAAACTTTGTAATTGGAATTGCGTTATTAATTATTGTAAAAGGTTTTTGTCCAAATAGCCATAAACCAGCCTGCTGGCTACAGGCAAATCCATGGGTATAGCTGTTATTAAATATATATATTAGCAGCTTATTCAGTAGCTTATGATTACAGGTGCTATTATGTACATGAGCAATTCTGACTTTAACCTTACACATCTTCGCCACTTTCATTTCTATTGCAAGCGTCCCACTATTGCCATGTGCATGAACGATATCATAATTTCCGTTTTTTAAGATCTTTGATAATTGCAATATATAGCCTATGATATTCTTATTTCTATTAATATTCTCATAAAGAATACCGCCATTTTTTATTATCTCTTCCCTCAGATTAACCGGAATTTTACTCGGTGATAGGAAATCAATTTGCAAATCTGATTTATCTAATGCCCTGTAATAATTCATGATACTGTTGGTGATTCCGTACATACCTAACCCAATGGTTGAAATAACAAGTACCTTGGTCATTGATTATTCTCCTATCTCTTTTTATTTCCATAAACCTCCTTTAGTACCTCGTCAGTAAGGTTTCCAAATAATGGTCCCTTTACTATTTGAGTGTTTCTGATACAGGTATCAATCGGATTAAACTCAATAAATACCGGTTCTCCCTCCTCATCAACGGCAATATCCCAACCAATGATTCCGAAATTAACAAAGCGTGGATGTAATTTCTTAACACTTTTTACTATCTCCTCAAATCCAGGTATTTTCTTTTTTTTAAATTGATATCCGTTCGGAAGTCGATAAGATATATTTCCATCACCATCGCAGGCAAAAGAATTCAATTCGCCATTTTCATTAATAGCTATTGCAAGACCGCCGCTGCTTAAATTATCTATCCTGGATCCCTTATGTCCTACTCTTAAAAAAGAAGATAAAATTTCCACATTACCCTTATATAAAAAAGATTGAATTCTCACGGTATTTAAGGAAGTAGAGTTTAATTTATTAATTTCTTCATGCTGTTTAACGACGCGTTGTATTACAAAGTCTTTCTTATATTTATCTAACGCGGTTTCTAATTTACAACATGCCCCCTCTTCATTCATTTGTAGGAAAGTTATATTACGTCCTCCCCCGGAATCTAATGACGGCTTGATAAGGATTTCCTCTTCATTGAGGCATAATTTCTTAACTTCGTTTTGACTAATTATATTAAAATCATCATCCATATAGACCCCGGTCATATTCTTGGCAATTGTATAAGGTACCTTAAAGTCACGAAAAAATAGGCTATAGTAACCTTTATTAGAGAATGCCTCAACGGATTTTATATCATTAAAATATGGCTCTATTCTTGAATGATAGACGGTATCTGGAATTAATCTGATATTTTTAATATTCTTCTTTGTCTGATACCATTTAAAATCACTGAGACTTATATTTCTATAATAGCGTTTCCAATAAGCTCGAATTGCTTTTTTATAGTTTGGACTTATTTTTACTATGTCTCTGCATATGACCATCGTTTTATATTTATAAATAATCCCCATGATAAAGCGGTAAAAATGATAGAAAATGATATCTATTAAATGAAATAATTTATCTTTCATGATCCTTACTCCTCTCATTAAGCTCCTGCTTCTTATGTTGTTTCTAATTAATTTTTCTTAATCTATTGGTAGCTTTAAGTAACTTCCCAACTGTACGTCAAAAGTATAGGGTGTTGTTCTATCGAATCCCGCTCCGTCTGTAAAAGTAATTTCTCCAAAATAAATCTTTTCATCTACGATATAAAAATCAACTCTTGCAAGATGAAAAGGTTTGGATAACCGTTCTGCATATTTGATTAAGTTATCCATCTCTTTTGGTTTTCCAAGATTTGTCTGCGAATCAATCGGATATTTCATAACCACATGTTCTATGGCATTCCAATCAGTATCATATAATTTCATTCGATGATCCTCAAATCTAGCAATATGTATCTGAAAAAGTTTCGCTTTACCATTAAAGCAGTAGATTTTATAATCATTTGGTATTTTTCCGTCTCTGTCACACAGGTATTCCTCTATGATTATCCTAGGTTTTACGACACCATAAAACCATTCCCCATAGCAAGGAAGATACTTTTCTTTTAACCATACAGATAGTTTTTTTCTTACTTTATCTATATTCAATTCATTTTTGTTCCGGCATAGGATATTAAAACCTGATCCATGCGTCACCTTTATTACAAATTGCTCCGGAAGCTGCTCAAACGGAATTTCATAAGGATTACTGCCCTCCCATAATAAGCGGTTTAATATCTCTTTACATCCGCATTCTTCAATATACTTTCGTACCGTATATTTGTCTGCACAGAGAGGCATTCTATTGTTTCTGTCATAAAATTTAATCCATTGTATTTTCTCATTTAAGGTCACCGGATTATTTAGATGAAGTCTGTATCTGTTTTTTATCAAGAACATTACTTTAATTTCTAACTTGGGATTGATTTTATAAAATATATTCATTGGTAATAATATGATTTTTTTTAGTTTGTTGTTCATACCTCCATCCAAAATCCTTTCAAATATAAAATTTATTTCTCTTTTGTTAACCTGATGATATAGTCATCAATACTATCAATAATTGCTTGAGAATTCGAAGTATAATTCAAAACAGTGAACGTATCGGCATTTACTAAAACTTCTTCCAGTTCTTTAAGTTGTTTGACACCCATTATAATTCGTTCTGTTATCAGCTGCTTGATAATCTGTTTTTGATGATCATCAACATGCTCCCCGAATCTTTTTAGCCTGGGGACTGCAATGACTTTTTTCCCTTCCTTTACTGCTCCCATAATGGAGCCTGTACCACCGTGTGTAATAACGATTTTACTGTCCTTAATTTTCTGTATCAATTCATATCTATTTAAAAAGTCTTTATAAGAATAATTTCTAGGTTGGTAATCACTAAAACCAGTTTGGGCAAAAACTTCATCTTGAATAATTCTTCTATCCATCAGATTATCGATATACTGCAACAAACGGTTAAACTGAAATTTTTGTGAACCAACGGTTACAAATATCAATATATCCCTCCTCTATAAATCGCGTTTGGATAAAATTTTAATAATCCTTTCCATTGGATGTAGAATTGATCTGAAAGCTTATAGAGAAATTTTCCTGTTAATGTGGGTGTTGTTATTTTTGCGAAGGATTCTATGTAGATTATTTTTTTACGAAACATTTTTAGCAGAAGACACATCGGTAACATCGATAATGCACCGGTTGTAATAATAATATCCGGCTTCTCCCTCATAAATATCCCAAATGATTTCAATATATTGATGAGTAGACTAAGCGGAAATATCCACTCCCTTCTATTTACTTGCTGCAGGTAATATGTTTTTCTGCCTTCCATAGCACTGACCTTATATTCCGTCTTTTCGGTAATAAGAAAGCTATCATACTTTTCTATTAACGGCTTTAATAGTAACAGCTGTTCAAAATGACCGCCGGTAGATGCTGCAAAACAAATTTTAAGGTTCATTTTAGGCATCCTGCAGTAATACTGCCCCAAGAATTGGACATCCCGATAACTCCAATTTCATTTTAGCCTTTCTCGCAGATTTAAAACTTACTGTATTTGCCTTTACAGCTAATACAATTCCGTCACAAACCTTCAGTGTTTCTGTTACACCAAAAGCATCCAGCGACGGTATGTCTACTAAGACATAATGACAGGCCTTGTTTAGTTCCTGAATTAGTGTACTCAGTTTTTTCATTCCCGCTGTCTCTGAGGCATTTGACAAGGCAGCATCATATAATACGATATAGAGATTCTCTATATCAGTCTGATATATATTCTCAGCTGTTGTATCAGTTGAAGTAAGGCAACTCAAGTCCTCTACCTGCTGATCTAAAACCATGCTGCTTATTGATAATCTATCTATATAACTAATTATTACGCTTATCTTTTTACTCTCTTTAGCTAATACTGCAGCCATATTTAAAATAACACTGCTTATCTCATCATCCTGATTACAACCTGTAAATCCAATAATTTTCATCTCAGGACCATACAATCTGATGTTTTTTCTTAACGACTGATATGCTTGACCAATATGATCATCCATATCTAGAAAACGCTTAATCTCTATCGATTCCATCAAAACCTCCTACAAATAATCGGGTATTATTATCACATACTCTTTTTAACTGTTTCGTCTTCGTCGTGATTTCTTGGCCCTCTTTCTTTTATTTTTTATTGTACTTAATAATCTCATTTCAAGATATTTCTCAATATCGTATGGTGTTTTTATGGTGTCGTCCGCCAGATACTTAAGCAAACAGATAAAAACACTTACCATAATACCTATCGCTCCTCCCAGAGCAGTATTTCGCTTCACATTAGGCATAGTAGGTTTATCCGGTAGGTTGCCTTCGACAATCTGGCTAACATATTCGTTTTCCGTAATTTTGGTAATCAGCTTTGTGGTAGCCTCTCTAATGGCATCTGCTATCCTTTTTGCTGTAACCGGATCACTATATAGTACTTTTATATTTAAAATTCTTGTTTCATCCGGATTATCGATATGTATCAGCTTTATTAAATCTTCATGTTTCATATTTAACCCTAGTTCAGTAATAACCTGTTCGGTTACCAACCTGCTGGTCGCCAGTATCATATAATCTTTAATAAGATCGGAGCTAACTTGAATATCCTCATAAGTAACATCCGGTGAATTAATCTCCTTACTAAAGATAAATATCTGTGTTGTAGATTCATATTTCCATACCAATACATAATTACTAACCAGAAACAAGATAACGGCAGTAATAATGCCAACCAAGAGTATGATCCATTTTCTCTTATAGATTACATGCCATAATTCTCTGATATCAAACTCACGCTCTTGAAATGCATTGTTTCCCATCATAAATTTAATACGCTCCTTTTTTCATTACAACAGTTTTTAAGGTCAGCAGGATCAGCTTTAAATCTATCAATAAATTCATCTTGGTAATATACTTAAGATCCAAATAAATCAACTCTTGAAAAGTCAACTGGCTTCTTCCCCTTGTCTGCCAATAGCAAGTTAATCCAGGCTTAACCAGATGACGCTTGTTTTCTTCTTGTGTGAACTTCATTGTTTCATATACGGCTAGAGGTCTAGGTCCAACAATACTCATATCTCCTCGTAAAATATTTATTAATTGAGGTAGCTCATCTAAACTATAGCTACGGATAAACCTGCCAACCCTTGTAATCCTCGGATCATTTGAGATCTTAAATACAGGACCATCCATTTCGTTCTGATGCAATAAATCCTTCTGTTTTTTTTCCGCTCCATAGTACATACTTCGGAATTTATACATTACGAATGTCTTTCCGTTCTTTCCAGTACGAGGCTGCGAGAAGATAACCTTTCCTCTCGAATCCAATTTAATTGCAACCGCAATAATAAAAAAGAAGGGCAATAAGATAATTAAGGCTAATAAAGATAGAACAATATCTGTTCCCCTTTTTAGAGCAAAGTATATTCTTTTTTTCTTTAGATATTTGTCCATATCTTTGGGCAAGTCCAAAATAAAATTCATAGAATATCACTCCTGCTTTAAATTTACTATACGGGTGTTAATCAACTTTCAGATAATCTATCTTATGAGCATGTGCCGCAGATTATTAACAAAATTATCCAAGCTTTTATATAATTTTTATCAGAACAAAGAATGTGCTGCGCACATTCTCCACGCCTGAGTGGGTTACGTAGTAACATACTTCCTTACCGCGAGGTGCGCATCCTGCACGGAGTGCTTTTTATTTCATAGTACGCAATTTCCTATGAAATAAAAAAAGAGCCAAACTCAAAGTTCGGCTCTAGGGGATAAACCCTAAACACCCAGATTAAGAGGACTTAGTCCTACATACAATTAAAATCCCAGCCTTGGCAGGTTCACAGTACCAAGCTGGGATTTCAAATAGACGAATTGAGCGTTATTCATAAAATAATTAAGTATAATTAATAGCTATAAGAAGGAACTCCATTTGAGATAGAATCTATATATTTAAAATTGAGGCGATCAAGCGGGTCATTATAAATAATTGTTGCTTTTACATTCGATGCAAGTCCATAAGTAACATTTTTCAAGGAACCACCCTTCATATTACTAATATACTGTGCCGGTGCATCAAATCCATGAGATGGATAAGCAATCACCAGTCCTAATCCTCCGGAGCCCATATAATTATAAATGGCCTTTTGAAAATCGAGAAGGGAGTCTGCTTCAAAATAAACCGTATTATTATGAATATCATATGATACATTTGTTAAATCAAAGATATAATATTTATTATTAGTTTTTACATAATTAAATATATGTCCAACTCCATAACCTGCAACCCAAATAAATCCTAAATCATCATAGTCATCCTTTAACACATAACTTGCCATGTTAGCAATGTCACAACAAATACCGTAATTATTATCAATTACAGTATTTCCACTATGCCCCCAGGTCCAATAGTCTTTTACGAAACCCTCTTTTTCATAATAGTAAAAACCGGATTTTTGCATATACTTTACTAAATCTTCAACCGTACTGATTTTTTCCTGAATCGTATCCGCCGAAGCTTTTATCAGAGACTGGATATCTTGATCCGTTAGTTTTCCTCCGGTAATTGATGAAACTTCTTTCGCTCCATCCACCAATGCAACAGTTACTTTACAGGTTAACACCTTTTTATTAACCGTTACTGTAATAGTTGTCGTTCCCTCGTCTAAACCTGTAACGATTCCCTTCTTATTAACCTTAGCAACTGAGGAATCCTTAACTTTCCACGTGGCTGTTTTTGATGTTCCTTTTACTTGTAATTCAGTTGTCCTTCCTACTCCAACCTTAATTGACGTTTTGTTTAAGCTAATACCTGCAGCTTTTGCAAGAATAGGTTCATATGTAAACGAAAATAGAATGCTTAAAATAATTAGAGTAGACACGATTCTTTTTCTTATGTATCTCATAGATGTCCTCCATCGAATAGCTTCTAGTTAAATTAAATGCTGCCACATATTAGACCTTGTATCATTTTTAACTATATACATATTATAACTTATCTAATGAAACCATTAATATTGATTAATAATAAAGAGCATTTTTTATGAAGCTCCTAGCTTATCCGAGTTCCAATAGGTTCCCTCAAATGATACATTCATACCGCAATATGGATTTATTCCATTTTTAGATGACTCTGTAATCTTAATTTCATAGTTCTTCCATACAAATTTTATCTTAAATCCTTTTTTATTATCAAATGTTGCTGTTTTTTTATCGGAAGAAATTTTGGCTACTGCCTTTTTTAATTCTCCCGTGTTCATACCATTATCTACTTCAATTGAAAAAGTGAACTTTCCATCCTTTACTTTGGAAATTTTAAGAATACCCGCATCTTCATCTGATCCTGATGTATACACTCCTACCCAATCTACCTTTTTAGCTTTTGCAAAAATTGGCTGTGGTTCCGTAACGCATGAAAAAAATACTGTAATAGCAAGAATCAGGCTAAATATTTTTGCTATTTTCTTCATAATGTAATTCCTCCATTCTCATTGGTTATATTTTCGTCATGTTTAAAATAAAAACTCTGTTTTTTTTAAAAATCGTATTTTGTATTAACTTCTATTTTAATTATCTCCCTCCTTTAGAACAATAATTATAATTGATACCATTATTATAAAGCTTATATACTCAATATATCATAATTTAATGATATATCCTACCATATTTACATTAAACATCTAATTATTTTAAAGGAGATTACTTTTGTTTACTATGTAAGGTTTGGGCCGACCAATAGTCTTTCCCCGATATCCTTGTACCCACTTACCTACGACCTGCACTGCGACCTCGAGGCCAAAAGGCGGCCTCTCACTCGCGTAGGTCTTCTCAAGGCTTTGCAAATGCAAAGCCTATACAAGGGAAGACGAGGATGCTCTCGTGAAAGCAAGCTTTCGTCGAGTATCCTCGCCTTCCCTCAGTGCAGGTCTCAGTTTTTTACACGAAAAAAAGCACCAACCCCACAGCTCATACGTCTGCAAAACCGGTACTTGTAAGTGCGCCTCCAGGGGCTCGAACCCTGGACACCCTGATTAAGAGTCAGGTGCTCT
>JAEWMT010000062.1 GCA_023393095.1 Bacillota bacterium | reverse complement strand
GAAGATTTTCGTATAGCATTCTGCTTCTTTTGAAGCTCTTTTTTCTCAGCAGTAGTTTTTGAATTTAGCTCAGCAGTAGTTAATGCGATAATCTTTGCCTGGGCATCATCATTTAACTTTTTATCAGTGGTTTTCCAAAAGTGTCCACTGGGATCTATGTATAAAATCGGATTATTACCACAATAAATATATCGATTTAACGTCAAAGGATTATTTACCTGACCTTCATAGCTGTCCTCATTAAGGAATCTTCCTGTCTCTGGCTCATAATATCTTGCTCTAAGGTATATTAATCCACCCTCAATGTCATGGCTTTCTCCGGTAAATCCCCATGGGCTATTGGTCAGTCTTGCATTCTTTGCTACCGGTGAGATAGCTTCCCCATAAGGTCCAAAGCGGTTACTATCGATAATACCCGCGTTCATATTGGTGATGGCTATGGTGGAGCCTAAGGCATCGCTTAAGTAATATAGCGGATTATTGGGTTTTCCTTCTACCTGTCCCAAATCTTCCACGCTGACACGTTCTCCGTTAGCATAAGTATATGCCCCACGGTAATTTCCGTCAACATCCGTAGTCATTAATACCTGGGTATATTCCTAGTTGATGAAGTTAGTTACCTCGAATACATCTGGATTGATTAAACACCATGTAGCAGTCCAATAAAAATCTCCCACGTCATACCAAAAAAGGGCCACGACAGCAAAAACTGTGTAGCCCATTACATTACTAACCTATTTATCTTTTACCTCATTTTTATAGGTATGAAATATAAAGATAATATTTTCCGTCATTCTGTTTGACTATGAATGCCCAGATCTCTTGGGTTTTAGGAGAAGAAAAAAATAAAAATTTTTTCCCTTCAATAAAGGTATCATAACAAACCATAATATTAGCCTTATCCACATCCCACCATGAATCTATATTTTCAATATTGGGTAAATAATTGGTGTTTTTTAAATCATATTCATCACCAAAATATTGATAAAGTTGCTTGTTTATATCTTCTATATCTTTTTCATTTATTTGTATTTTAGCATCAAAATCTCCAAATAATCTATTGTTATTAAAATGTAAGATTTTTGCCGAAGAAGGTAATTTTAATTCGATTTTTCTTTTAATCACATCAGATGGTTTATTTGGAAAGAATAGCACAAACAATAGCACAATAATCAAGGCTCCCAGTATGATCCTTATAATTATATATTTTTTTTCTGACATGGCAAACCTCCTTATTTCATTGCACAGAGCATTTGTTTTATTGTAAGTGTTATTCCTACACTTTCTGATGTTGTAACCGTATGGTGCATATATTGATATATAATCCATTCTTCATTTAATGGAATCCAGTTACCATCATGTTTCCTTAAACTAGTACACAACCGCCTTTAGATTATGATATTGAGATGGCAAACTTAATATTTTATTTTGTTCTATAGATATGAAATATAAAGATAATACTCTCCGTCATTCTGATCAACAATGAATGCCCAAATATCTCGCATTTTCGGAGATGAAAAAAATAAATGTTTTGTCCCATCAATTGCATAATAATAACAATTTACAACATTGTTTTTATCCATATCCCACCATGCTACAGTGTTTTGAAAATTTGGTATATCATCTGTGCTTTCAATAAATAATTCTTGCCCAAAATACTTAAGAAGTTCACTTCTCAAACCTCCTATATCATGTTCATTGATTTGTATTTTAGCATCAAAATTCCCTGTAATTCTATTAAAATCAAAGTGCAAGATTTTAGCCGAAGAAGGTAATATTAAATCCATTTTTCTTTTAATAACATCAACTGGTTTATTATTTGGAGCAAATAATATAATGAACAATAAAATAAATGAAATCACAAATATAATTCGTAAAATTATATATTTTCTTTCTGACATCACTAGTCTCCCCTATTTCAATGCATTGAGCATTTGTTGTATGGTAAGCGTTATGCCCATGCTATCTGATGTGGTTACTTTGCCATTGATATATTGATATTTAATCCATCCTTCATTTCTATATAACCAATCACCATTTCTATTCTTAGTAGTTTGATTTTCAAATATATCATCCCAAAGTGAAGAATAAGAATAAATTGAAAAAAATATTGGAATCGGTATTCCGGTTCAGAACATCATAGTTTCTTACGGTTGTACCGGTTGCATCGGTTATGGTCAGGAGATTACTGTTATTATCATAGATATAGCTCTGAATCTCACTGCCGGCATCTTCCTTGAGCAAACCACAATTGTAATATGAATTCTTTATAATATACAAAGCAGTGATCTATTGTTATTATTTATTTAATGTATCCCAATGCTGGATCAGCTGCAAACCAAGTGTATATCTCTTCCTTTTTAATATTTTCATAGTTAACAAGGTAATATAAAAATCAAATTTTGATATTAAGAATACCAAATATATAAATATTTCTTTCCGTAATTTTGCTTTGTAATGAAAACCCACATTTCTGATGTTTTATGGTTTGGAAAGAACAAGTAATTTTTACTTGCAACCCGTCCATGATAACAAGATTCAATATTATTAATATCCATGTCCCACCATGTAACAGTATTTTTAAAACGGGGTAAATAATTTTTATTATCTCTATACTCTTGGCCAAAGCGCACAAGAAGATTATCTTTAATTATTTCTATATCATTCTCTTTAATTAGTATTTTAGCATCAAAATCTCCTGTTACTCTATTGTAGTCATATTTTATTACTTTTGATGATGATGGAAGAAATATATGTAATTTATTATTAATGATATCAATCGGATCTTTATTTGTAACAAAAAAACAAATTATTAATAATAAGGTTAATGAAGCTAAAATAATCCGTACAATTATGCTCTTTCTCATGTCATTGAATACCTCCTTAATTATCTCATACCATGCAGCATTTGTTCAATTGAAAGTGTTTCACCTATACTTTTTGATATGGTTACCTTATCTCTAATATATTAATATTTTATCCAGCCCTCATTATCTGGAATCCAGTTACCTTCATGGGCTCTGGGTCCTAAACAGTTTCCATAAAATGTTTCATCGTTTACAGAGGTATACGAATAAGTACCCCAAGATAATAATAATGGGTATTGTGCAAAAACTGTACCATCACTGGCCAAAACACATCCACCATTTACTTTTTTTGAAAATGCTGCTGCAACATTAGTATATTTATAATCAAGATGTCCTGCATTACATCCTAAAAGTATTAGATTATCTATGTTTTTATTACCTAACTTTGCTATCTGATCTGTATACATATATTCATTCTTATCATCATAACCATCATGATCAATGTCACCAAAGTATAAATCATCCGGTCCAGCATGTGTATCTATAACTACCGCAGAAATATCTTTTCCACCTACTGCTTTCCCCATCATATACCATGAATCTCTTAGTACATCTGAATTTGAAACGGATGCTGTTCCTATCTCATCCTTATCTATTCGATAATATGAAGCTAATGATTTTACAGCATCATTTTTTTCATTCTTCCATTGAGGCAAATAATATACATATGCTTTGTAGTGCGTAGCAGGTGTAATCTGCACTGGACTTATATTTATATTGATGTCAACATATTTATTGATATAAGTACTACAGTATGACGAATTAGCAACATAGGTGGCTCCAGGTGTTTTAAACAACTTTTCCATTCTTTTAGTGTCAGTTTACCATTCGACAGTGCTTTATCGACCTTATTTATAAAGGCTTTTTGCTTCTTGTCATTGATTTCAATTAAAGTATCTATGCCGCTCTTAGACCTGGAAGATTTTCGTATAGCATTCTGCTTCTTTTGAAGCTCTTTTTTCTCAGCAGTAGTTTTTGAATTTAGCTCAGCAGTAGTTAATGCGATAATCTTTGCCTGGGCATCATCATTTAACTTTTTATCAG
>JAEWMT010000011.1 GCA_023393095.1 Bacillota bacterium | reverse complement strand
GGTGATGGTAGTTCTCTTTGGACCTTAACACACAATACTGATTTTGCAAAAGCATTTGTGGGATTAATGGGTAACATCCATGCGATTGGTGAAACCGTACATATTACTTCCGATGAAAGCCTTACCTGGAATCAGATCTATGAAATTATTGGCAATGTTCTGGGAGTAAAGCCCAAGATAGTCCATATTCCCTCAGATATTCTGGCAAACTATTTTGATTTAAAAGGAGAGCTTCTAGGTGATAAAACCAGTACAGTTATCTTTGATAACTCTAAAATAAAACGACTGGTTCCGGGCTTTACCGCTAATGTTCGTTTTGATCAGGGAGTTCGTACGACTCTTGAGTATATTAGTAATCATCCTGAATGCCAGACACCAGATCCTGAATTTGATTCATGGACGGATAAGATGATAGCAGCTTATGAAGCATTTCAAAATAACCTCTAGATAGTTAGGGTAACATTAGTTTAATCTATATGAAGATGGGGTTTTCAATTTTTAGACATATGTATGATATAAGGGACACTACATAATCCCTATAATGTAAAGTCCCTTATATTACTGATAGATATTTTACGACAGCCCTATTGATTCTCTTTACACCTGTCTTATGACACCCGAACCATAGATAACTGTGAAAGGAAATTTCACTAAGGAGAAACCCATGAAAACTTTATTTATATCAGATTTGGATGGTACTCTTCTACATCCAAATGTAGAACTGTCTGCCAAAACAATTAACATATTAAATGATTTAATTGAAAAAGGAATGTTATTTACTGTTGCAACAGCTAGAACGATTGCTTCCGTAAGGGATATTCTAAGGGATGTTAACATATCTGTTCCTATTGTATTAATGAACGGAGTATGTATCTATGACCTCAATAAAAATGACTACATCAGGATTGAGACTTTTTCAAAAGAAAGCATTGATATCCTGATGTCAGTCATATTAGAGTTTCAACTTAAGGGCTTTGCTTATACGATTAAGGATGGCCTTATGTCTACCTATTATGAAGATCTGAATACAAAAGCACTCCATGATTTTTATCAGGAAAGAGTGGATCGCTATCAGAAACGATTTACGCAGATTGATACTTTTTCCCTTTTATCAAATGAGCCTCTGATCTATTTTTCTCTTCTGGATCAAAGGGATAAGCTTGAGCCTGTCTATCAAGTGATTAAAAGCATTCCGGACTTAAACTGCGTATTTTATAAGGATAATTATTCTCCGGATTTATGGTATCTGGAAATCTACAGTAAAAGTGCTTCAAAATATCATGCAACTCAGTATCTGCGCTCCTATCTTGATTTAGATCAAATTATCTGCTTTGGAGATAACAGAAATGATTTCCCTCTGTTTGAAGCCTCCGATTATAAAATCGCTGTCGGCAATGCCGTATCCGAACTAAAAGAAAAGGCCGACTCTGTCATACATAGCAACTATGAGGACGGAGTAGCAGCCTGGTTAATGCAAAATTATATCTAATAATATGAAATTCACAAACAGTCCACGACTGTTATTTTGATGAGGTGTACATCTATATTCATTACAGATTCTAAACCTGACTTTTGCGGTGTAGCTCCTTATGACCTTCCAAATGGGCACTGTCATTAAAACGTTGTAGATAAAATCGGTCTATTTCAGGCTCATAGATCAATTGAGTAATGCTGGTATTCTCCAAGGAATAAGCAAATAGATATTTGCCTGCCTGATCACGACCAAAAAGACCTGCCAGAAGTGCGCGAATTACACCACCATGAGTAACAACTGCAATGTGATTCTTACCGCTTTGTATCAACTCCCTGATCACAGGCATCGCTCTTTCATATACAGCAGCTCCGTTTTCACCACCGGGATAAGGAATATCCTCCAATAACTTTAACTGTTCTTTCATAAAATCACTAAAATGAATATCATTATATTCATTACTATTCCCTTCCAAGCAGCCGAAAGATATCTCTTTCACCGCTTCACGGATTGTGATGGGAAGCCATAGAACCTGATTTATTATTTCAGCAGTCTGTCTTGCTCTTAACAGATTGCTGGAATACAACGCATCAATCTTGTAGTTTTTTAATCTGTCGCGCAAAAGCTCCGCTTGAAGAATCCCTTCATTTGAAAGCTCTACATCCACATTACATAATTCAGTGTTCTGTTTACCATGCCGGATTAGATAGATATTAACCATAATGTGTGTCCCCTTTTATTATGTGAGCTGTTTTCATGCGTATGGTATTATATGATTTCTTACTATGTCATGCAGTAAATTGTACCGTCTTAATGGTATTTTGTCAATAAATCTACCGACAAATGATACCTTCCAGTTCTTCTCAATTGTTAATCATCTAATCTCTGCTGCCTTTTCATCTCATAGATATCATTATAAACCATCATCATAATACCGAATGCCTCATCACTGATTATCCCCTTCTGATGTGCATATTCAACAATAAAACAGGTATAAGCCACAAATTTAAAATGAAGAAACAGCAAATCAAAGCGTTCTGTTTCATAATATTTTTTTACAACATTCCAATTAATATCACTGATTTCTTTTACATCCGAATCCGATTTATCTTGTAACACCTCCAGCATATCATCTATTTTATTCTCCATAAATAAACCTTTTAATTCTAAATCTAATTGTCCTAATTCTTCCTTCATATTAACCTCTTTTCCCGAGCTTGTTTACATCTTCTTATTTTATCATGTAAAATCGGTTTTTTACAACAAGCAATTCAATGAAAAGGTAAAGAACATCAAAGGTAGCAGCCTAAGTAATACTATACCCTTAATTATAATGATTTCATACTTATAGCTTACATATTTGTAGCAACTTTCTAATTAAAGAATATGATAATAATAGTAAAAAGTGGAAAGGGCGTGTTTCTTTGCCTATAAAAATATTTATAGACCAGGGTCACAATCCTACTGGAGCTCCGAATGCAGGTGCAACCGCCAATGGGCTTGTGGAACAGGATATTAATTATCAAGTAGGCGTTTATCTGGCTGATCTTCTGAATAACAATCCGAATTTCGATGCCAGATTATCCAGACCGACACCTACAACTGTACTAGGTACAAGTTCAGCAACTAGCCTAGCGGAAAGAGTACGTATGGCAAATGAATGGCCAGCTGATTATTTTATCAGCATACATTGTAATTCCAATCCAAATCCCGCTATTAATGGTACTGAAATCTATATTTTTCAGCTAAATACCCAAGCTCAATGGCTTGCGGAACACATTATGACCGGTATCACGCAGACGGTCGGTACGAAGAATAATGGGATCAGAGTCAACCCTTCACTGTTTGTATTACGACGATCAGAGGCAACCGCTTTGCTGATTGAACTTGCATATCTGACAAATCAATCCGATGCTATCAAGCTTCGGGATGATCAGCGCCAATTTGCTTATGGAATATACTTAGGTATTCTAAGATACTTTGGTTTTGCATAGGCAATATAAGAAGCAAAGTAATAAACCGGATACTATATATGATCCCTTTAAGTAGATAGTTTTAATTTACAAAACTACTTTGGAGGGATTATATTATAGTATCCGGCTTATTATTTTAATTTAATTAGATTTGATTTTTACTTATGATAGGGTTGTCCGTTAAACTACTAAATGAGGTTTTTCGTCTTTCACAGTACCAAAAGTAAATCCTGAAAGTGACGATATGTAAAGTATATTACAAATAAACTTTTGCCACATAGCTGAATTGGCTCTGCACTTAATTTATAAAACTAAGTATCGCTTCTGTTGTTTCTTTCCACTGCTCACTAGGTGTTATCTGTGCCGTTCCATCACCCGCTTGCAATCCGTAATCCCCGAATTGGCCATGATTACCGCCATTAATACAGATTTCCTTATAATCTACCGGCATCAGGGTCCTCCCTTTCTCAAGAGAATCCATTTTCAAAACCTTGTCTTCACTACCGTATAAGGTAAGCACTCTTAATCCACTGTTTGATAAATCCTTGGTAGGGTATGCGGCAAGAAGAATTACGCCATCAAATAATTTTGGCTGCTGTGCTGCTAAGATTGCTGCCATAGCTCCTCCCAAGGAATGTCCTCCGATATACCAATGTTTCACATTAGGATATTTTTTAATTATGTCAGATGCAGCACTAATGTCAAATACTGCAAGGTTAAATGGCATCTTTTTTATAACACAGAAAACATTTCCCTCCGCTACGGATTCCATAATCGGAGCATATGCAGTATACTCTACCTTGCCACCAGGATAGAATATATACCCAGTGTCAGCATCTGGATTGCCAAATGACACCCCTTGGTTAAACTTAGTCACAGCCACCTTCGCACTTTCCAAAGCTGCCTTCGCATCTTGACCTGAATGCATGTAGTCTGAGACATAAATAAAAAAGACTGCTGCAAATACAACCACAATGGCAGCTACAGTACTTAAAAGAAGTTTTAAAACCTTATGTTTTCCTTTTTTCTTCTCAGTCATTATGTATCCTCCCTATTAGTAAAAATACAACAGAAATCATGATGAATGGAATCTTAGGCCATGTCCTTATTGGAATAATCATCTGGCATCTTCAATTTTCGTTACTTATGATAGGGTTGGTTATTCATAATTCGATAAGAACGGTAAATCTGCTCCAATAATATCATTCTCATCAGTTGATGGGGAAAAGTCATTTTAGAAAAGCTTAATTTATAATCAGCTCTTTTCAGAACCTCAGTGGATAATCCAAGAGAACCTCCGATGATAAAGCTGATATGGCTTATTCCTGTTATGCCAAGTGTATCTATTTTATCGGCTAATTCTTCTGAGGAAAGCATATGTCCCTCGATCGCCAGAGCGATACAGTAGGAGTCCTCTTTTAGAACCTTCAAAATACGCTCCCCTTCTTTATTCTTTATAATATCCTCAAGGGCTGCACCTGCATGATCCGGTGTCTTTTCATCTGCTAACTCCATTATTTCTAAAGTGCAGTATCTGCTCAGTCGTTTTGTATATTCCTCAACTCCCTGTGTCAGATATTTTTCTTTTAGCTTACCCACACAAATTAGCGTTATCTTCATGTTCTAACTCCGCTCTTTTCTCTTCTTCCCTAAGATATTCATATAAGATACCGTTTTTAACCAGCTTTACCCTCTTCCCTTTAAATCCGCGTTTCCGAAGCTGCTTTTGAAAATTATATAGCATAAAACCATGAAATACAATTAATATATCTTCCTGTGACCAATCAATCCGGTCAAGGAATTCATTAATGCGTCGTATCGTATCGGTTCTATTCTCCGGCTGACTCTTAGATTTAAAATACCAAGCCAGTCTCCCACAAACATGCCATATCTCAAAGGGTAATTTGATACGTTCCGTATGTATAAAGGGTGCATTATCAACTTCCCTTAGTAATTTATCTATTAAAACATTACCACTGTAAACTTCTTGTGCAGTTGTAACAGCTCGTGGTAAATCACTTGCATAACATACATCCCATTCAATTCCGTACATTTCTACTTTCTTCTTAATAACCTTAGAAACCTCATATTTTTCTGACCATTCCCGAAATTCTTCGGAGGTCATCATTTTCTTATGAGGACAATTCACTTTAAAGTGACGCAGTAATCCTATCCGCATTTTATTAGTCCAATCTATGTTCTCGTATTTTAAACATCCAAAATGATAAAGTGTTATCTGGTTGGATATAAACCGTACCTTTTTTCATTTTTCACCATTCCTTATTATATATACAAACCAAGATATTTTCAATCCATAACACAATAAAAACACAATTTCCATAATTTCCGAACTATATGAATCAATTTGAATTGCCGGTTGTAATTCTATACTTTTTCATTCATAATACATAATATTACCATTTATTTTATACAAGGAGGACTTAGATGAAAGTTCTAGTATTGCTAGCAAAAGGTTTTGAGACAATGGAATTTAGTGTATTCATTGATGTGATGGGCTGGGCCCGTATCGATTATCACTGTGATATCTCAGTGGAAACCTGTGGTTTTCAGAAGGAGGTACTAAGCACTTTTGGTGTGCCAGTCATAGCAGATAGAATGGTAACCGATATTAACGTTGACGACTATGATGCTCTTGCCATTCCTGGCGGATTTGAAGAATTCGGATTTTATGAAGAAGCTTATGATGAGAGGTTTTTAAACCTGATCCGAGATTTTGACGCAAAGAATAAAATAATAGCTAGTATCTGCGTGGGAGCTTTACCCATAGGCAAAAGTGGTGTTTTAAAGCACAGAAAAGGAACTACATACCATTTAGGAAACGGTGTACGTCAAAAGCAGCTGGAGAAATTCGGGGTTACTGTAATCAACGAACCTGTTGTGATCGATAATAATATTATTACCTCCTACTGTCCACAAACAGCACCACAGGTTGCTTTTACCCTTCTCGAAATGCTCTCTAATAAAGAATTGACCGAAAAGGTAAAGACAGCAATGGGTTTTTACCTATAATGATTTCTGACACATTTGTGAACCAAAATGTTAACAAAAAGTCTTTATTCTATCCATAATTTAATCACATCTTCCATTTATAATAGACTTATGAAAGTGAAGGTATTCACTCTCCTCCTCCCTACATTATAAATGTAAAGCGGGTGTCTAGACATTAAAATGCTGACACCCGCTTTCTTTGTAATATATATAAACTTTATAGTAGTTTTCCTTAATTCATTTTAATTTTATAATGTTTTCACATAGTGTACACATTTTCCATATAGACTATAAGTATAGACAGTGATAAAACACTTTCTACTCCCACCCTATTATACGCTATAGTTATACAGCTCCCCTGCTGTATAACAAAAAGAGCTTATTCTTATGAATAGGCTCTTTTTCATTTATTTAAAATATGTATCTAAAGAAAAACTAATAATTAGGGCTTTATCGATTTTCTTTAATACATCCCTGTCCAAGTGACAAACTTTCTCTTTTAGCCGAGATTTATCAATGGTTCTAACCTGCTCTAATAAAATTACAGAATCCTTTACTATACCATATTTTTCAGCATCTAATTCCACATGGGTTGGGAGCTTTGCTTTATTCATCTTAGATGTAATGGCCGCACAAATTACGGTAGGACTATGTTTATTACCTGTATCATTCTGAATAATCAGAACCGGCCTGACACCACCCTGCTCGGATCCGACCACTGGTCTTAAATCCGCATAGAAGATATCTCCTCTTTTTATTACCACTTTATTCACACTCCAATATTAGGCTTAACCTTATTATTGCCAGTTTCTTCGTGTGTATTCCATAAAGTGTTTTCATTTTACAGATTATTCAAATTTGTATCTAAGTAAACCCTTGGAACTCTCTTACCAACGTTGCAGACAAGTTCATAAGGGAAGGAATGCGACCATACAGAAAGCTCCTCTGTGGAAATATACGCATCTCCATCTCTACCAAGAAGTGTTACTACATCTCCCTGCTTCACATCCTTAAGATTCGTTACGTCAACCATAAACTGATCCATACAGATTCTTCCGACGATCGGAGCATATTGTCCACCAATGATAACCTTACCGGTATTGGATAGGTTGCGAGAATATCCGTCTGCATAACCCACCGGAATCGTAGCTATTCTGGATTTATTTTCAGTCACATAGATAGCTCCATAACTGATCCCTACCCCTGTTTCCACATCCTTAACATATGACACATGCGTCTTGATCTCCATGGCAGGAATTAACCTTAACTCTTCCTGATTTACCATATCGGACGGATAAATTCCATATGTAATAATCCCACTTCGTACCATATTAAAATAGGCTTCAGGTAGTTCCATGATACCCGCACTGTTTGCAATATGTTTTATCGGGATTATGATCTGCTCCTTTTCAAGCCATTCATTAAATTGAATGAAGCTTTTTAATTGAAGCAATGCACTGGTTTTATCTGTTTCATCCGCACGGGCAAAATGAGAGAAAATACCTTCTATCTCTATATTAGGAAGATCGGCAATCCGTTTTACTTCCTCTACACTTTCCTTAGTAATTGAAAAACCAATCCGGCTCATACCGGTATCCAGCTTAATATGAATCTTTGCGGTCTTTCCCTGTCTGATTGCTTCCTGTGACAGAGCCTCGGCCATCTCATATTGAAAGATAGTCTGTGTTACGTCATAAGCCACAATCTGTTCATATTGTTCCCTGGCAGTAAACCCAAGGATTAGAATGGGTTTCGTAATTCCAGCATTTCTGAGTTCAACAGCCTCTTCAATGATTGCGACTCCATACGCATCCGCCAATCCGCTTTGGTCAATCGCCTTTGCAAGCGGTATAGCTCCATGACCATAACCATCTGCTTTAATAATAACCATAAGCTTTGAATTTGTGTTTACTTTCCTTCTGATCTGATGCAGATTATGTTTTACTGCACCCAGATCCACATTAGCCTGAACTCTGTAATAGCCCTCTTTTTTTTGTGTTTCCTGTTCCTCATTCATAATATTTTCTCTAGCCTTTCCATGTGTCTGTATTTACAAAAAAACAGATACTCTAATTTGTATGTGGCAGGTAAAATGTTACGTTAAGTCACTCGCCATTTTTAATACTTTTTCAATAGAATCAACGATATCTCCTGCCATCATGGAATACTGTCCTCTTTCTTTTGCTGCAGCATCTCCGGCTAAGCCATGTAGATAAACAGCAAGACAGGTTGCCTCATAAGATTTCATCCCTTGGGCAATTAAAGCTGCAATGATACCTGTCAGGATATCTCCGCTGCCTCCGGTTGCCATTCCATTGTTGCCGGATACATTAATGTAATGTAAGCCTCCTTGCGTAACTATCGATCTCGCATCCTTAATGGCATATATCAAATCATTATTATAAGAACATTGCCGGGCAGTGTCAACCAGATTATTACTAATATCAGAGATTGAAATTCCGAGTAATCGAGACAATTCCATCAGATGTGGAGTAATAATTGTTTGTGGCTTTATTATGGAAGATAAATAGTTTAACCTTGACTGTACTATATCAAAGTCCCCTTTGTCTATGTTGGATGAATTTTGCCCAAAATTATCAACAACATTTTCATCAAGCACTTTCGATAATAGTGTAATCCCATCAGCATCAATGATGAGCGGTATACTTGTTAGACCTATAACTTCCATCAGCAGTTTTTGTGTAGTCTTTGTTAAACCTAAGCCCGGTCCTATCACAACAACACTGGCCCAGGAAAGCTCGGCTTTCAGCTTCTGTATGAAATTATCTTCTAACGATTCATCCTCATCGTAAGCTGCAAACAATGCTTCCGGTATGGAGGTTTGAAGGATTATCCTATTCTCCTTGGAGGTAAGAACCTTTACCAATCCTGCACCTGATCGGTAGGCTGCCTTGGCTGACAGATATGCCGCACCGCTCATTCCTTTACTTCCAGCTATAATCAGTACCTTTCCATAGGTTCCCTTATTGCTGTAATTCTTCCTAGCCGGAAGTCTTTTTAAATCCTCCGTTGTATAATAAAACATATCTGGAATGCATTCTTTAACAGCACTGTCTGGAAATCCGATATCAGCAACAGTAATTACCCCTGCATAATCTGCACCTGGATATAAGAGCAGTCCAAGTTTTTGCTGACCAAAGGTAATCGTAGCATCCGCCTGTATGGCTGTATTTAATATCTTACCATTCTCTGCTGATATTCCTGAAGGCATATCAACAGAGAATACAAAACAGTCCATGGAATTAATTCTATGAATGATTTCTTCCTGCAATCCGGTAACCGACCTTGCGAGGCCTACTCCGAAAATAGCATCAATTATTATATTATATTCATGAAGGTTGTTATGGTGTTCTTTCGTCATACCCAGTTCCATCGCAATTTTCATCTGAGATCGAAAGCCCTCGGAAGTCTTCGTTTCATCTCCTAAAAAAAGAATTGCTACCTGATAACCCTGTAAATACAGAATTCTACCAGCTGCAATTCCATCTCCGCCGTTATTGCCAGGACCGCATACAACCAAAATACGGTCTGATTTTTTTATTTGATTTACCATGACATCTACGATTGCCTTTGCCGCTCTCTCCATTAACACAGCCTGTGGAATCTTTATTGTCTGGATTGCGTATTCATCAATTAATTTCATCTGTTTCGAATCAACTGCATATTTCATAATTTTCTCCGTTCCTGCGGTTTGCTTTATGCATTTAAGAACTCGGTTCTGATTTAGCCTTCCTCCCCTACTGCAAATGCATTGGCATAGTCCTTCGTATTTGAAATGGATATATGAATGATTTTCGTCTTCTTCTGTTTCGCCAGCTCTGCAGCATTTCCATATAATATTACATAGGGTTTCCCCTCTTGATTGCGTAATACCTCAATATCAATCGGTGAAAACCCCCTAAAGCCTGTACCAAGCATTTTTGCTACTGCTTCCTTTACCGCAAAATTGTCAGCAGCCTTTTTTATATCCTGTTCTATCAGTTCAATTTCCTTTTGTGTGTAATAACGTTTTAAAAAATGTTCTTTCTGGCACGCCCTTACTACACGGTCAATTTCGATTAAATCAACACCAATTCCGGTAATCATACTATTCGTGCCTTTCCATTATTTTATAAAATATTATTAATATATGCTTTGTCAAAAAGCTCCATAAGCTCAGCCCCAAGTATATCATGCATATAAGTATATATTTTCGTATTTTTGGCTTCCAATTCCTGTTTTAACAGAATTTTTTCTTTTAATTTTTCTCTCATTTTGGCAATACTGTCTGTCACTTCAATAATTTCTGATCTATTATCTTCAAGGCTTTCATAAAAGCTGTTTATACTTTCAGCCATAAGTTCTTCATTAACTTCCTTAATCTGATATGGAATATCTGCAAGCTCATCCATAGCTGTATCAATTTTTTCATTCAATTCATTAATAAACTGTTTATTCTGATCTAGTTTCTTTTCTTTTGCTCTGCCTATCAAATCATCACTGACGTCCATATTTTGCACAATATCCTTCAGCAGACTGCCTTTTAATTTCTTCATATCTTTAATATCGTTTACTAATTTACCCTGTTTTTTAAGCAGATCATTTACTTTCTGTTCTAAGTCTATTATTAAAGGTGTCTTCTGTTCCTCCGAAAACAATTCATGCCAACGGCTATCGATCGTAACAATAGGTAATTTCTTATTCTTTACGATATTATCAAAGTTGACCTTTTTACTTTTCTTTGCCATAGAACGACCCCCGTATATCTTTTGTTGATTATAATTTAATCGTTATTATCGCCTTTTCCTGATAATCTATAGGAAAGCTTCATTAGGCTTTCTGCTAAATGTACATTTTCTACCGTAACATCCTTCGGTAAATTTAAATCCGTGGGAGCAAAATTCCAGATACCCTTAATACCGAGTTGCGCCAGATCCGCAGCAATCAGAGGAGCTTTATTCTTTGGTACGGTTATCGCTGCAATATCCACTTTATTCACTTTTATATAATCCTCCAGCTCATCCGCGGATCTTACTGTAATTCCACGAATTTGTGTACCGATCAGCTTCGGACTGATATCAAAAATACATTTCACGAAAAAACCGCGTCGTTCAAAATCTACATAATTGGCCAGTGCCTGTCCCAGATTACCGGCTCCCATAATGATAATATTATATTTTGTATCAAGTCCAAGGATTTTACCAATTTCAGAGTGGAGATATTCTACATTATAGCCATATCCCTGTTGCCCGAAGCCACCAAAGTTATTCAGATCCTGTCTGATCTGAGAAGCGGTAACTCTCATCTTCTCACTTAGTTCTTTGGATGAAATCCGAACCACATCCTTTTCCAACAAATCTCCCAAATAACGGTAATATCTAGGCAATCTATTGATAACTGCTTTCGAAATTTCTTTCTTATACAAATTAGTTCCTCCTTATCTTTTCCGTTAACAATAATTATATTTTATTGTTAAGAATAAGTCAATCTCTTACCAGAAAGGAATCGGAATGTAACCTAAGATATTGATATATATCGGCATTCCTTTTCGTTATAATTATACTTACCAGTTATTTAAAAACATTATCCAAAATCAAAATCATCTGCAATATAAGCAATATTATTTGTAATATTATTTAATATGATGTAAAATATTTCTATGATATTAATCTCATTTACAAAATATAGATACCACCAATCGGCATTAAGGAGGTAACAATGGCAAAGCTAAAATCATGGTTAAAATATACTATTTATTTTATACTGCTGATGTTTTTAATTTATCTTAAAATGTATTTTAATAAAAAGTTCGTGGATAAAGATACATTTCAGTTTCATTACTATGCTTTAGTTATCAGCTTCATAATCGGTATTGGCTTAGGATTATTATTGGGCTTGGAACACTTCATCGGTGAAATGAAAAAGAGAGGACGGTGGCGAATTAATCTTCCAAAATTAATTCTGGTTGCTGTACCGTGTTTTTATTTTTCCTTGTCTTATGTAATTATGGCTAGTAGCCTTCCACTGCCAATAATAAATACACTCTTTTATCCTACAATCTTTATACATAGGTATTTTACGGGATATGAAGTGTTTTTACAGTTGATAACCGGTTATATTCTTCTTACCAGTTTTGATAAGTATCATCCTAATATCTAACAAATTATGTCTAGAACTATAAAAACGTATTCATTGTTTTAGAATTACATGAATGAATCTATATGCTGCGTCTTTCAACCTGTGTGTGAAGGAGGTTCTGTGTCCGAGAGCTTAGTCGGCTGTGAATAGTAATAAAGCTTATAAATAAAACATAATCTAAAATATTTTTGTAAGTTCTCAATCACTGTATTTTAAATAATTCTGGAGATGGCTAAAAATAAATCGCCATGATATTGTTGTATAAAAAGAGAACCAGTGTAGAAAGGGTGAACGGAAGGTTAGACCGGGATTATGGATGGAAGCAAAAACCACTTAGCATCATTGATTGCGTAAAAGCCAGTGAAAAACAGGTTTCTGATAAGAGTTCTGGCTGTAGGATACTGTGAGGAAAGCATAAGCAGGTTACGTGCAATTCTTAGAAATCGAGGGAACGATCAAATCAGATGTGCGACATTTGCGCGGTCTGATTGCTTTAAGTGAGCGAGATGCCTTAGAAGTGCTAGTAATCCTGCATTCGGCTTCTTTGAACAACATCCTATAGCCAGAACTCTTGTCCGAAACCGTCCCTAGAATGATACGGCGAAAATAATTCAATCCTTTCCTTTCTTTACTTGCAAGAAATCATATGCTAAAATATACAACGTACAATTAAGGGGCTGTCGCACAATTTTTCGTGCTGATTTCTTAAAATGTAAAACTCACTAAGAAATCGATACAGGTAACATTGTGCGTCAGCCTCTTAATATGAAATTGAATGAGGTATCACATATGATTCTTGCGTGTCAAAACATAAATAAAGCATTTGGAACAACACAAATACTGCAATCCGTCTCCTTTCATGTTAATGAAAAAGAGAAAGTGGCTATTGTCGGTATAAATGGTGCCGGAAAGTCCACTTTACTCAAAATTATCATGAATGAAATGCCCGCAGATGATGGCGAAGTAATTCTATCGAAAGGCAGTACCATAGGTTATCTTGCACAGCACCAGAACCTCTCCTCCGATAATTCCATCCTTGACGAGATGATGACTGTAAAACAGGATGTAATCGATCTTGATCGGAATATAAGGATGTTGGAACAGGATATGAAGCATGTAGAGGGTACAAAGCTGGAGCAGATGCTTGCTACCTACACCCGCCTGATGCATGAATTTGAGCTTAAAAACGGATATGCTTATAAAAGTGAAGTAACCGGTATCTTAAAGGGACTCGGATTTACCGAAGAGGAGTTTGATAAGAAAGTAAATACTCTATCCGGTGGGCAAAAAACTAGGATAGCCCTTGGCAAGCTTCTGCTTTCCAAGCCAGATATCATACTCCTTGATGAGCCAACCAACCATCTGGACTTAATCTCCATCGCATGGCTGGAAACCTTCCTGCTTAACTACAGCGGTGCTGTGATTGTTGTTGCCCATGATCGCTATTTCCTTGATAAGGTGGTCTCCAAGGTAGTTGAACTTGATCACACAAAGTGTCAGACCTTTGAGGGAAATTATTCTGATTACGCCCAGAAGAAATCCATGCTGCAAAATGCAATGCTAAAGCAATATTTAAATCAGCAGCAGGAAATTAAGCATCAGGAAGAGGTGATTGCCAAGCTCCGCTCCTTCAATCGAGAGAAATCAATCAAACGAGCCGAAAGCCGCGAAAAAATGCTGGAGAAAATAGAACGAGTAGAACGTCCGCTTGAACATTCCGAGATGCATTTTAATCTGGAACCTCGTATCATAAGCGGAAACGACGTGCTTACGGTAACCGAGCTGTCTAAATCGTATAATACTCTTACATTATTTAAAAATATTAATTTTGATATGAAACGCGGCGAAAAGGTTGCCATTATTGGGAATAACGGAACCGGAAAGACTACGATTCTTAAGATTATTAACAACCAAGTGGAAGCAGATTACGGTCAGGTAAAACTTGGTTCCAAGGTTCATGTAGGTTATTATGATCAGGAGCATCAGGTGCTGGATCCCGATAAGACGTTGTTTGATGAGCTGCAGGATGCCTATCCACACCTTGATAATACAGCAGTTCGTAATATTCTTGCTGCTTTCCTATTCACAGAGGATGATGTATTCAAAAGAATTAAGGACATTAGCGGTGGGGAACGTGGCCGGGTATCTTTGGCAAAGCTAATGCTGTCCGAGGCTAATCTTTTAATTCTTGATGAGCCTACCAACCACCTTGACATAGTCTCAAAAGAAATTCTTGAAAATGCAATCAATAATTATAGCGGAACCGTCTTATATGTATCACATGACCGTTATTTTATTAATAAGACAGCGACCAGAATTCTGGATTTAACCGAACAAACATTATTAAATTATATTGGCAATTATGATTATTATTTAGAGAAAAAGCCCGAGGTCGAAGCTGCCTATTTGGGAAAATCTATGAACTCCTCTAGTTCTATCCAATCAGGCAGACCGGGTGCTTTTCCTATTACCTCTCCTCAAGCATCCAATGTATCCATTTCTTCGGATAGTGAAAGTGAGAACAAGCAGAATTGGCAGCAACAGAAGGAAGAACAGGCTAGGATGCGTAAACGAAAGAATGACCTTAAGAAAACAGAGGACGAAATCTCACAACTGGAAACACGTAATGAGGAAATTGATCAATTACTGACGCAGGAAGAAATCTTTACGAATGTTTCGAAGCTGCTAGAATTGAATAATGAAAAGAAGAAAATCGAAACCCGCTTGGAAGAACTGCTGGAACAGTGGGAGCTGCTGGCGGCAGAAGAATAAATTTTTCATAAATTAAGCATGAAAGAATAACTGATCTACAGTATCTTTCATGCTTATTTTATTTTTATCTTGAGACTAGAATCAAATCAACCAACTAAAACTCAATATGGTTTGTTTTTATGACACACAAACCATTTTTACAGCTTTGAAATTATTCTGACCTCAATGCTTCAATCGGATCCTTCTTCGCTGCCATCTTAGCCGGTAACGATCCACCTAGCATAGTAAGCAGAAGGCTGATGATAATTAATGCGATGGCATGAACTGGATTTAACTGTGCCACATTCTTTAATTCTGTCATATTATACAGTACCTTGTTAATTGGGAACGTTAAAACGAATGCTATCGTGATTCCTAAAATTCCGGAACAGATACCGACGATAAAGGTTTCCGCATTAAATACACGCGAAATATCCTTCTTTCTTGCTCCTAGAGCACGAAGTACTCCGATTTCCTTCGTTCTCTCTAATACTGAAATCCATGTAATGATACCAATCATAATTAAGGATACCACTAGTGAAATTGCCGCAAATGCTATCAGTACAAGGGTAATTGCATTCATAATGTTTTCTGAAAGGTTGGTAACAATGGCTGCCATATCCGTATATTCAATACTATCTTTTTCGCTAAGAGCGGTATTCCATTTGTCCAAGTAATCGGTTATCTTATTCTTAGAATCGTAGTCCACCGGGAACAAAGAAATAGATGTCGGTACTTCTGAGGCACCAAGTGTTGACAATATCTCATCCTTGGTTAGGGTCTGAGCTCCGGTAGCATTTCCCTGATTCATACCATTATGATTACCCCATCCGGATGGTGCAGCACTTTCAGAAAGCAATTCCCCAGTTAGTAAATTTACGTCTGAATCCCTTTGTGCTTTCACAATCTCAGAGTTCTTGGCATCCGCTATAAAAGTCTGCGCAAGTCCGTCCGAATAGGTAAGACCTGACGATAAAGCCGAAACGGTTGCATCCTCCTTTATTCTGATAATACCGCTGATCTTAACAGTAATTGCATTTTTGCTGTTATATAAATCACTTAAATCAGATGGGTTCCCATTAATTACAAAATTATCGCCAGACTTTACATAGTAATCATTATTCAGAATAAGCTTATATTCTCTTCCCACAAATTTACTTAAATCAATGCTGTCTATTTTATAATCAAAGCCCAAAGCTTCCAAAGCCGTTGTGTTCAGTCTATTATATTCATCAAGCACCAAAACCAAATCCGTATCCTTTTGTGGGAACTGGCCTGCCAATAAATCATAATACTCCTCCAGATAGGCAGAATTCTTCTCATTCGGCTTACTAGGATAGGATGTAAAGCCTATGTCCTGAAGATTAATCTTTGTAGCTTTATTATTAGTTAATTTAAGTAAATTCATATTAACACTTCTGGTGTATGAAATACCGTCCAGCAAGGACTGGTCGATTTTAGAAACATAGTCTACATATTTATCCGTTAGTACATTTGTATGGATGATCGTATTTTCGCTGGAATCATAAGGATAGATTACTTTAGCATCCGGGAATTTCTCTTCCTTTTTCTTATTTTCAGAATTATAGGACATCTTTGTCATATCCATACTCATTGCTGTCTGGCTAATGGTAATCGGAAAGTTAGACAGAGAACCTTTTTCAAACGAATTAATCTGCTTATCAAAACCATTTGATAAGGATAATATAACTGCAATACCAATAATACCGATACTGGATGCAAAGGCTGTTAAAGCAGTTCTTCCCTTTTTCGTTAAAATATTCTTACCCGAAAGCTTCAAGGCCGTAAGAAAACCCATACTGGTTTTTTTTAATTTATAATTTGAACTTATCGACTGTTCCACAGGAGGATTACTGTCACTGATCAAAGTTCCATCCTTAAAGCGAATAATCCGATCCGCATATTTCTCGGCAATTTCCGGATTATGCGTAACCATAATGACTAATTTGTCCTTCGCTATCTCACGAATCAATTCAATAATCTGCTCACTGGTCTGGGTATCCAGCGCACCGGTGGGCTCATCGGCCAATATAATATCAGGATTATTTGCTAAAGCTCTTGCGATTGCTACCCTTTGCATCTGTCCGCCGGATAACTGATTCGGTTTTTTATGAACGTGTTCCTTAAGACCCACACGCTCCAGAACATCTAGGGCTTTTTTTCGTCTCTCCCTCTTGGATACACCGCTTAAGGTCATTCCCATTTCAACATTATCAATAATTCCCAAGTGCTGAATCAGATTATAATTCTGAAATATAAAGCCTACACTGTTATTACGGTATGCATCCCAGTCACGCGCCTTAAACTTCTTAGTTGAGGATCCGTTAATAATCAGATCACCGCTGTCATATTGGTCCAGCCCACCGATAACATTTAAAAATGTTGTTTTACCGGAACCACTTTGTCCAAGTATAGCAACAAACTCATTTTCTCTAAAATTTAGAGAAACATCATTTAGAGCTACCTGCGTAAATTCACCGGTTGTATAGCTCTTTCTTATATCCTTTAGTTGTAACATTTCTTTCTCCTTTACCTTCCATCCATGGTATTATTTCTCTCAATTGAAGTTAATGTATATTATTATCATAAAAATAAGTATTTTAGTCAATTAGAATTCGATTAAAGATTTATTAAACTTTTATATTAATCCTTTTACCATTTATATCATCCCACTGCTTAGAGGTCTTTTAACAAAAAATAACTGAACACGTTGCCAAAAAAAATATTAGGACTCATTAATTTGAGTCCTAATATTTTTATGTCAAATTATATGCAGATATATTAATATCGTAATCATCATATTGTGATGAAGCCGGCAACTCTACGGAATTTTCATGTGTACCTTTGTATATTTTACCAAAAGTGTTGGAATAAACTTTCAATATTCTATTATTCTTATAAAATACAATTTGAACTTTAACATTATCTATTCCAATGGATGAATTGCATATAAGTTTCAAATTATATAAATTATATTTTGTTTCATTGAATAGATTACTTTGCTCTTCTATGGAAACATTAATATATTCACTTAAATCTTTATACTTTAATGGTATCTTGGTAAAAATAAAATTAATATCTGAAAATGATTTTTTATTAGTGTTTATTGAAATAATTCTACTTTCACCTGGCTTAAAAATCTCGAAATTATCAGCACTCCCACCGCCTATTTGATCTTCAACATTATCTAATAATAAATATTTTATATTTACTTCATAAAAGGTTTTGTTAGTTTTATTTATAATTTTATAATATGAATAAAAATCATTAGCGGAATCGTATGCAGATATAGGTTCTATTGTGAATAGTTGATCATTTGAATAAGTGTAATTAATATTATTTTCAATAGCGTAACTCTCTAAAAAAGAATTTTTAGGAATTTTAATAATAATTTTATCACACCCAGCAAATGCATTATCCATAATTTCTTCTACGTTGGTTGATAGAGTAATTGTTTTTAATGAAGAACAATTTTTAAAAGAATTAAAATCGATTTTGGTAACGGAATTAGGTATGTTGACTGTTGATAGATTTTTGCAACCAGAGAACATATCTTGGCTAATTTCTTTAATTCCTTCTGGAAGCTTTATTTCTTCCAAAATACTACAATTATGAAAAGCATAAGAATCAATTTTTTTAACAGTACTTGGGATAGATACTTTAGTAAGGTTTGTACAATTGTAAAATGTGGAGATTGGTATTTGGGTTACACCCTTTTCAATAAAAACTGTCCTTAAATTAGTACAGTTACTAAAATTGTGACCCTCCGATAAAATTACAGATTTGGGTATGGTAATTGAAGTGAGATTCGTACAACTATTAAATGCATGCCATTTTATTTTGATAATAGCATTTGGAATATATAATTCTTTAAACTTGGAATTTTTAAATGCAGCACTTTCAATACAAGTGATATTATATTTTTTATTTTTGTATTTTACTTCACTTGGAATAATTAATTTCTTTGTAGATTTTTTATCTGTATATGATTTGATTGATACTTTACCTACTATTTTATTAGATGCGGTTTTCGTGATTTTCATAGTCATTTTATTATAAGTAAAAGTATCACCTTTCTTTTCTGCGGCGCTAACAGAAGATGAACTAATAAATGTAAATGTAATTAAAAAAATGAAAATAGATAATAATAATAATTTTTTCTTTAACATATTTTTTCACTCTCCTTTTTTGTACTATTCTACCATACCATATATAATATGTAAAATTATTTACATTAAAATCCACATCTCACACTTTCAGAAAAATGTAACTACTTGGATAAAGTTAATAGGATCTATATCCAGACTGGTTTTCAAAATTCTAAAACTTGTATAGCCGTTTAAATTATAAATAAGGCATCCATATATTTAAAAGCATATGAAGAATTAGCGAAGTAGATATATACTATTCACATAACAATAATTTTTCAATATGCAGAATTCACAAATCTACCCGATACCGTTCAAAACCTAATAAAGGTCATGATAAGAGGTATACTGGTGGGTGCTAATCAAATGTTTTCCCTAATGCAAGACAACAGTGCGCGTTTGTTTGGAGCAGAAAGACATACGTATTATATGTCTTATCTGATACAAACAAACACGTGCTGTTATCTTGCATCGGGAAAATATGATTAGCACCCGCTAGTATACCTCTTACCATGACCATCACTACCTACATCCCGGTATTTCCAGCAACTCCCGAAAATTAACAAAGGCAGAGCCCATACTCTGCCTTAACTGTACCCAGGTTTTATAACCCCTGTTCACTAATATTCTTAATTGTATTCAGCATATGCTCATGTGCTAAACTTTCTGCAAGTGCTCCATCACGCTTTTTTATCGCATCAAGAATTGCGGCGTGTTCCTCATTCGCTTTGGATGCCCTATTGGGTTGCGCTAAGGTGATCTTTCGTATTCTCTCCACATAATGATGAAAATCCGAAAGCACATGATATAATATCTTACTGCCGGAAGCCTCATAGATTAATTCATGAAATTTGTTATCGAGTTCCACCATCTGTTCATGATGACTTTTTTTGTAATGAAATTCTGATAAATATAAGACCTCATCTAAAGCCTCGATCTGCGCTTGCGTGATATGCTCACATGCCCATTTCGCACATAAGCCTTCCAGATAGGAACGTATCAAGTAGATATCATGAATATCTTTCTTGGTAATACCGGTTACATAAGCACCTTTATTCGGGATCATGGTAACTAGGCCTTCCAGCTCCAACTGTCTAAGCGCTTCTCTGACCGGAGTGCGGCTTACACCAAGTTCTAATCCAATGGTATTCTCCTTCAGTTCTTCATTTTCATGGTAAACTCCGGATAAAATATCCTCTCGTAGCTTAGTAAAAACCCGTCCTCTTAAGGAATAATTATCGCTTACATCCTTGTGAATGTTCAAATCATCCAAGGAATTCCCTCCTTCTCATTGTCTAAAGGAATGATTGACTAAAGATTGGTTTGGATATAGAACACCCAAACCAATTAGTTAAATATTACTGTAATTTCTCTATTGTTTCCATTAAGTAATCTGCAAACTGAGTCCCGGTCGCCCCAGTATCCCTGCCTGTCGTGAATACTTTTCTCTCTGTTACTGTGCAGATATCAAGAGCACGGTAAAGCTTATCTGCTTCCTTCGTATATCCAATATGGGCAAGCAGCATTGCACCTGCACGAATCATGCTGCAAGGATCTGCATAGATATCTCTGCCTTCCTGTACCATACGAGGTGCTGAACCGTGAATTGCTTCAAACATTGCATACTTCTTACCGATATTTGCACTTCCGGCAGTACCTACACCACCTTGGAATTCAGCTGCTTCATCTGTAATGATGTCACCGTAAAGATTAGGAAGAACAACAACCTGGAAGTCCTTTCTTCTCTTTTCATCAACAAGCTTAGCGGTCATGATATCAATATACCAATCATCTGCAGTGATATCTGGATATTCCTTTGCTATTTCTTTAAATATATCGAGGAATTTACCATCGGTGGTCTTAATAATATTTGCCTTAGTTACAGCAGTCACTCTTGTCTTTCCATTTGCCTTGGCAAATTCGAATGCTGCTCTGATAATTCTCTCGGTTCCCTGAGTTGTTGCAATGGTGAAATCCACACCAAGATCCTCGGTTACATGTACACCCTTACTACCAACTGCATAAGCACCTTCTGTATTCTCACGGTAGAAAGTCCAATCAATACCCTGTTCCGGAATACGAACCGGTCTTACATTGGCAAACAAATCAAGTTCTTTTCTCATGGCAACATTAGCACTCTCTACGTTCGGCCACGGATCACCTTTTCTAGGTGTCGTTGTAGGTCCCTTCAGAATAACATGGCATTTTTTTATTTCCTCTAAAACTGCCGGAGGGATTGCCGCATTTTCAGCTGCTCTTCTTTCAATTGTTAAGCCATCAATTACATCAAAAACCACTTTACCGGATTTAATATCTTCTTTAAGAAGGTATTCCAATACTCTCTGTGACTGTGCCGTAATAGCCGGACCGATACCATCACCGCCGCAAACACCAATTTTAATCTGATCCAGAGATTTATAATCAACAAAATCTCCTTGTGCCTTCATGTCTTCTACTCTTTTTAACTGACTTTCCAATAATTGTCCAAATTTTTCTTTTGCTGCTTCAATTTTCTCTGCAGTTGTCATATTCTTATCGCGCCTTTCAATTTTATTATATCCTATCCCTGATATATAACATACAAGCCAATTTGTCTATCGTTTATACGGAATGGCTCAAAACAAGATGAATTAGCATACTAAACCTACATACTGCCTCTACGAGGCAGCCGGAACCTTGGAAGAACAAGGAGTGAGCACCATAAATGTGAATTTTATGTATCTCAAAATTCACATTGCGAACATTCGCAGTTCTTCTAAAGACTCGCATGCCTTTTGCGAGGTTATTCATCTAATAATAGAATTGTAAGATGTTTTATTCGTATTGTCAATTTTTATATCAAAATTTTATAGATACTACTCTGTAATTATAATATTAAGTTCATTTTCGGCTACGTGAATTCTCTCTATTAACTCATCATCTGTTATAACTGTTACACGGCCGCTTTCGTATTCTTTATCGACCCATTCTTTCACTTTCATAACAATCTGATTTGACTTATCAACCATGCTCTCACCTTTAAACTTAAAGAAGGTATTAATCCAATGCGCGATACCGGCAAGTCCGGAAGTATTGGATACTGCTACAAGTACAGGCCTGTTCAGGAATTTTTCAGTATCAAATATGTTATAGATTTCTTCATTCTTAAGTAATCCGTCTGCATGGATTCCAGCGCGAGTTACATTAAAGTTCTTTCCGACAAACGGTGTTCTTGAGGGAACGCGATATCCTATTTCCTTTTCATAATACTCAGCCATCTCTGTAATTACTGTCGTATCCATACCATCCAGAGTACCTTTCAGCTGGGCATATTCAAATACCATAGCTTCAAGCGGTGTATTTCCGGTTCTCTCTCCGATTCCGAATAAAGAACAGTTAACGGCACTTGCACCATATAACCATGCAGTTGTTGAATTAGTAACCGCCTTATAGAAATCATTGTGCCCATGCCATTCAAGCCACTTGGAAGGTACTTCTGCATGGGTAATGAGGCCATAAATAATTCCCTGAACCGATCTGGGAATAACAGCTCCTGCAAAATTAACTCCATAACCCATAGTATCACAAGCTCTTATTTTAACCGGGATATTATATTCTTTACTCAGTTTCATCAACTCATAACAGAAAGGTATTACAAATCCATGGATGTCGGAACGTGTAATATCCTCCAGATGACATCTTGCTGAAATTCCTGTCTCAAGGCATTCCCTTACAACACTCAGGTAATGATTCATTGCCTCTTTTCTGGTCATCTTCATTTTATAGAAGATATGATAGTCTGAGCAGCTAACTAAGATACCGGTTTCTTTCATTCCGATTTCCTTAACAAGTTCAAAATCCTTCTTGCTCGCCCTAATCCATGAAGTTATCTCAGGAAACTGATAACCCCTCTCCATACATTTATAAACTGCATCACGGTCTTTCTTACTGTATAAGAAGAATTCACTCTGTCGTATAATTCCCTTCGGACCGCCCAAACGATGGAGATAGTCAAACATCGTTACAATCTGTTCGGTCGTATAGGGTGCTCTAGACTGTTGCCCATCACGGAAGGTCGTATCAGTAATGAATATCTCATCAGGAAGATTATGTGGTACAATTCGGTCATTAAATGCTATCTTGGGAATTTCATCATAAGGGAAGAGATTACGAAATGTATTCGGTTCCTCAACATCTACAAGGGGATATATATGCTCCTCAAGCTGAAGCAAATTATTATGTGGATTAATATAGACTTTACGTTGATCCATAGTTACAATTCTCCAATCTATTAAGAAGTATAAGTTCGCTTTATTGTATACAATTATACTTGTATTGTCAATAATTAAATTTTTTATTATTAGTTTCGTATCATCTGATTTATAAAACCCTAACTATTATTATATCTGATCATACAAATTGATAAAGCAAAACCTACAGAAATTATTACTGCGGAGAATAAATCAAAGTTTTGAATCCCTGCATTTGTTGATGTTGAATAACCATGATATAAAATTGTAATTACAACTACTGAAAAAATAAAGATACCCTTGAAAACACTTCCTATTCGAATGCGGTATAACATAATATAATCCTCCAGATATTTCCTTAATTTAACACAATTATACCAATTACAATAAGAAGGTCAATACGTATTACATTTATTTACATTTTTAATCCAGTTATTTTTCGCATAAAACCACATAAAGTGTCAGTTCAATTTTACTATTTTAAATAGTGATAACTCGATATGTACTAAGTAAAAAAGCCTTTGATCAATTCATAAAACACAGGAAGCAAGACTGCTGGAAGAAGGTTTCCGCATTTTATCTTCTTACCAAAAATCATGTTAATTCCAATTCCAAAAATGATAACTGATCCAATAAAGGAAACATTCAAAATCAGTTCGTCCTTTAAAAACGGCTCCACAAATTTTGCAGCTAATGTGATAAAACCCTGATAGATTCCAAGGGGAATTATAGAGAAGAATACTCCGATCCCAAGAGTTGAAGCAATAAATACAGATACCGTACCATCAATAATTGCTTTAGCACATAAAGTTGATATATTCCCCGTTAAACCATCTTTTAACGCTCCTATAATCGCCATTGCCCCGATACAGTAAAGAAGTGAACTGCTGACAAAGCCTTCCACAAAATCCTGCCCTTTTTCCCCTCTTACCTTAAGGGTTTTCTTGATAAACTCGCCAAAATGTTCCAGCCTAGCCTCAATGTCAATCAGTTCACCCAGAAAAGCACCCACGGCAAGAGTTATTACCATGTAAATGATATTCGTGGTTTCTATATTACCTTTTTCTATTTTCAATAGTCCCTGCAAAGCCCCGCTTATCCCAATAAACATGACCGCAAGTCCTAAAGCATGCATAATGGTATCCTTAAATCTTGGCTTTAATATCTCTTTAAACAACAGTCCGACTGCTGAGCCGATCAATATGGCAGCCATATTGACAAGTGTCCCCAACCCAATCATTATATATCTCCCAACCTATTATATTAGTATTTCAGGTAATCATATATTCTGTTCGTCATCATCAATTATACAAGACCCGTCGTTTGCTCTACATCCCTAAGAGCGTATATCGTTTTTTGAAATAAATCATCCAGCTCCCAGCCAAGCATTTGAGCACCTTTTATAATAACATCCCTGGAACATCCTGCTGCAAATTTAGGAGTTTTAAATTTCTTCCTAACTGAGCTAAGTTCCAGATCCATGGTACTCTTAGAAGGGCGCATAATTGCTACCGCACCAATTAGACCGGTTAATTCATCTACCGCATATAACACCTTTTCCATCTCATGCTCTGGTTTAACATCCACGGTAAGCTCATATCCATGACTGGCAGTAGCGTGATTGATACGATCATCAATTCCTCTCTCTTTGAGAATCTTCTGACTCTTGATGCAATGCTGATCCGGATATATCTCAAAATCCAAATCATGCAGTAAACCAACAATCCCCCAGAATTCCTCTTCCGCATCATAACCAAGTTCTCTTGCAAAGTACTTCATTGCTCCTTCAACTACCCTTGCATGCTTAAGATGAAATTCATCCTTATTATATTCTGTTAACAGTTCCCAAGCTTCTGCTCTTGACGGTATTTTTCCCATAATAATCATCCTTTCCTTATTTCATATTAAATAGATAATTATAAATTAGTAGATATGGGGTTATCGCATCTTAGATATAATATATATGATATAAGGTACTCCGCATAATCTCCACACACAGGTTGGAAGATTATCTAACCCCGCTGATATCCTTTATTACTTCTCCTGCGATTATCAATCCTGCAACAGAAGGTACAAATGAATTGCTTCCAGGAATCTGACGTCTGGCTGTACATTTTCTCTCGGCTCCCGGTGGACAGATGCAGTTGCTTTTGCAGCTGATTGCCATATCCTCCAGTGGCTTCTTTACTGGCTCCGGTGAGTATAATACCTTTAACTTCTTTACCCCTCTTGCCTTTAGTTCCCGTCTCATCACCTTAGCCAAAGGACAGATTGAGGTTTTATAAATATCGGCAACTTCAAATTTGGTAGGATCCAGTTTATTACCTGCTCCCATGCAGCTGATAATTGGAACATTCTTTTCCTGAGCTCGAAGTATCATCTCTAGCTTCGCGGATACAGTATCAATTGCATCTACGATATAATCATAATTTGAGAAATCAAACTGATCTGCAGTTTCTGCCGAATAAAAGCATTGATAAGTAGTTACGATCGCATCCGGATTAATATCCAGAACGCGTTCCTTCATAACCTCCACCTTATATTTTCCTACGGACTTTCTTGTTGCAATAATCTGTCGGTTGATATTTGTAAGGCATACCTTATCATCATCAATCAGATCAATACTTCCAACTCCGCTCCTTGCAAGAGCCTCCACGGTATAACCACCGACCCCGCCGATTCCAAATACGGCGACTCTGGAATTTTTTAGCTTATCCATTCCATCCCTACCAAATAACAGCTCCGTTCTGGAGAATTGGTTTAACATACCTTGCCTCCCCTCTGGTCATAATCATCCAGGAAATTATATGCTTTTTCCTTATCATGATAACCGATGATTGTACTTAGGTTAATATCATGTACGCTTCTAAAGATATTCGCATCAATACTCGAATTTGTCTGTCGGAATTTTTTAATTAGCGCTTTCATTTCCTGACGTTTGGAACCTCCTCCACCATTATCGCAGAGAGTACAATTCTCAGTTAGACGGCAGGCACATTGAATGAACTGAAGATCATTATACTGTTTCCATGATAGAATATCCGCTTCTTTCACAAGATACATAGGTCTTATCAGCTGCATACCCGGATGATTTGTACTATGAAGCTTCGGCATCATGGTCTGAATCTGACCTCCGTATAGCATCCCCATTAAAATCGTCTCAATTACATCATCAAAATGATGTCCAAGGGCAATTTTATTACAACCCATTGCCTGGGCCTTCTTATATAGATATCCTCTTCGCATTCTGGCACAAAGATAGCAGGGAGATTCATCCACTCCTGCCACGATATCATAAATCTGTGTATCAAATATCGTGATTGGTATATTTAATATTTTTGCATTATTAATAATAGTCTGGCGGTTAATTTCATTATATCCTGGATCCATCACCAAGAACTCCAGCTCAAACGGTATTTTACCGTGTCTTTGTACTTCCTGCATCAGTTTTGCAAGCAGCATGGAATCCTTTCCTCCGGAAATACACACAGCGATTTTATCGCCCTCTTGAATTAACTGATAATCATTGACTCCGTTAATGAATTTCTTCCATAATGGCTTGCGATATTTCTTAATGATACTTCTTTCTATTTCTTCAAAACGCTCCATAAAATCTACCACTTTCTATCGTCTTTCCGGTTTGACCCGAATCATTTTATATATTACCCGTTATTTAAAATATGTTGTATTATTTATTAGTCAGCTTATCATAGCATCTTTCAAATGCTGCTTGAAAGGATTCCAATTCCTCTTTTGTTGTTAAATGGCTCAGGCTAACTCTCCACGAACAAAGAGCATTCTTCTTATCCCTAGTAACAGCATAAACGGGTCTGGAAGGAGACCCCGGAATGGAACATGCTGATTTCACTGACACACAGATTCCCTCCTGCTCCAAAGCTTCTTGAAATTGGCCTCCCTTAACTCCCTGTACACTGAGATTTAGTATATGGGGTATACTATGCTTGGTACTATTAATTCTTACTTTCTTAAACTGAAGTAGATATTTCTTAAGCTCCTCATTTAGCTTCTGAACATATTGATACCGTTCTTGCTGATGGAATAAAGAAATATCCAAAGCTTTATCTAGTGATGCCGCTAAACCGAGTGCAGGTGTGCCGCTACGGTAAAGTGTTGTACTGGCGCCACCATGCAGCAGAGGTTCAAGTACAACCTTTTCCTTCTTTATTAATATGCCGCAGCCATTGATACCAAAGAATTTATGTGGAGTAAAGGTCATACAGTCCACATATTTCGTAAAAGCCGGTATTTTACCGACTGCCTGCGTTGCATCCGTATGAAAAAAACAATCAGGATAATTATCAAGTATTTTTCCTATCTCATCGATCGGCTGAATAACCCCCAGTTCACTGTCCACGGTACATATGCTGACAAGAACCGTATCCTTACGAAGGAGTTCCCGAAGGTGTTCCAGATTCACCTGTCCTTCTGCCGTGATATCAACAAGGTCAATTTCATATCCCAGAGTTTGCAGATATGTCAGTGCACCACTGACACTCGGGTGTTCCAAGCAGGTGGATATAATATGCTTTCCATTATGTCTGTATGCATTTACAATCCCCTTGATTGCCAGATTATTTGCTTCACTGGCACCGGAGGTATAGATTATCTCTGATGGTTTCACATCTATAAGTTCTGCTATATGTTCCGTAATCCGATCCATTCTGGTTTTCGCTTCCCTGCCCAGATAATGTGCTGAATTAGGATTTGCCATATAGCGGTTATTTTCCTCAATAAAGCAGCTCATAACCTCATTATCTGTCGGAGTATTCGCTGCATAATCAAAATAAATCATTCAAACACCTCATTATTAAAATAAAAACACCCTAGCTCAAACATTCATCCTAACGTTACCCTCGATTTATTCAAGGTGGTCAATGAAATCTTTTTCTATGATAATTCCTATTTCCTACTATGTCAATGGAATATATCTAATTACGGTACACCAAAACCAGCTTCTCCCTGATTCCACCACTTTTCTATAATTTATTATATATATCCATACAATTTCTCCTTCAAAATTGCAAGCTTTCACAGTCATTATTACATCTCATAAAACTTTACCATAAAATAGTTCATATTTCCATCTGTTTTATTTATCAACCCCTATTGAAATGTAATCGGTCTAATTATCTAATATGAATAAAAGCTGCCTATACCGGTTTCATGTATATCTCCGGTAAGACAGCTTTCTATTTACTGCAATAAATTTGTAACTGTGATGTTGATTTGGCTTTCATAAGTCATCTATAAGATAAATCAATAAATATGACTTATATTATGAAAACTTTTATAATAAACGCCAAGCTCTAAACCAAGGTTGAGAAAGTATAGTGATTATGCTTCTTCAAAATCATCCTTACCTGCTCCGCAAACTGGGCACACCCAATCCTCAGGGATATCTTCCCACTTTGTTCCAGGTGCAATTCCACTGTCTGGATCACCTTCAGCCTCATCATAAATATAACCACAAACTGCACAAACATATTTCTTCATATTGCAACCTCCAATCTTAGTATTCTACTTGCCGTTACATTATACCATTAAAATGAAATAGTTGAAACAAAAATTATCGTATCTATTAAATTTATATTTATAAAACATTCTATTATATATTGTAAATGAGACTGCTATAGATTTTAACATCCAAAATATAAATTTCAAACAGTTAAAAGCCTCATTTCATAAGATTTCATTCTATGATGAAATGATATGAAAGCTCTTAGTTTTCAAGGATATATTGATTCAGGATACTTTCAAGCATTTCCTGTCTACCTGACTTATTTGGTGTTGTACCGTTCTTTAACGCATATGCCTCTAATTCTTTAAAGCCCACGTTACCGTCAATGATATCCTTACCAATTCCTGTCTGATAGCTTGCATAGCGTTCTGCCTTAAAGTTCTCGAATACACCGTCTTCAATCAGTTTTGCAGCAACCTTTAAGCCCTTTGCAAACGCATCCATACCTGCAATATATGCATAGAATAAATCATCATCCTCAAAGGAAGCGCGACGTACCTTTGAGTCAAAGTTTAAGCCGCCCTTGGTCAATCCGCCTGCCAGTAAGATTTCATACATTGCTAAGGTTGTGTCATAAATATTAGTTGGGAACTGGTCGGTATCCCATCCCAGCATCGGATCGCCGGTATTTGCATCAACACTTCCAAGAGCACCGTTAATTCTGGACATATTGAGTTCATGCTGGAAGGTATGCTGTGCCAATGTCGCATGGTTCGCTTCAATATTCATCTTGAAGTAATCCTGTAAGTTATATTTTCTTAAGAACGCAAGTACAGTAGCCGTATCAAAATCATACTGATGCTTTGTAGGTTCCTTCGGCTTAGGCTCGATTAAAAATTGTCCGGTAAATCCGATTTCCTTAGCATAATCAACCGCCATCTTTAACAGTCTGGCAAGATTGTCTAATTCTAAACCTGTATCAGTATTCAATAAGGTTTCATAACCTTCACGTCCGCCCCAGAATACATAGTTTACACCGCCTAAATCCTTGGTTATTTCAAGTGCCTTCTTAATCTGCGCAGCAGTATATGCGAATACAGTTGCATTGCAGGAGGTTGAAGCACCGTGAACAAATTTATCATCACCAAAAGCATTCGTCGTACCCCAGAGACATTTAATTCCGGTACGTGCCATCTCTTCTTTAATAACAGCTACTATTTCATCAAGTCTCTTATTGGTCTCTTCTAGGGTTGCACCTCTGGGTGCAATATCCTGGTCATGAAAACAGAAGAATGGAATCTGCATCTTTTCCATAAATTCAAATGCAGCATGCACTCTCTCTTTTGCTTTCTGCATCGCATCCGCAGTTTGATCCCAATCACGGTACATTGTTGTGCCACCAAATGGGTCATTACCCATGTAGGTCAATGTATGCCAGTAGGACATTGCAAAACGGCATTGTTCCTTCATTGTCTTACCCATAACAATTTCATCCGGATTATAATACTTAAATGCTAATGGATTTTTGCTTTGAGGTCCTTCGTAATTAATTTTACCAACATTAAAATAAGACATGTAAAATTCCTCCTTAATATATTCTTGCCATTTTTTCAATGGCTGTTTACGAAATATTATTGCTAAAAAATATAATCAAATACCATATCTTTATTATAAATTACAATCTAAAATAAAGCAATACATTTTGTATACTTAATAAACTAATTATAGTATAATATTTTCTTCCTAATATTTGAACAAAAATACAGAGGCATCTTTTATTGGAGAGAAGCCTCTGTCATGTTCTGATTTCCCCAATCTACCATGTCCTTTAGGACTGGTATTAACGAGATACCTTTATTCGTTAATGAATATTCCACCTTAGGGGGAATCTCGGGATATTCATCACGTTTTATTATTCCGTGTGACTCTAGTTCCTTTAATTGCTGACTTAGCATTTTATGCGTTATGCTATTAATACTCTTTTTTAACTCCCCATATCTTAAGATTTCGTTGTTCGCCAGACGCCATATAATAAGCGGCTTCCATTTCCCTCCAAAAACATTTAATGTGTATTCTAGTGGGCAAATAAATTTTTTATCACTCATAAATATACCAACTCTCCTCTAGGTTAGTATCTCACCATAAAGTGCGTACTTTCCAAAATATATAAGATCCTTATAATAGTATAAGATTGTAAAAGCTAAAAGTAAATTAAAATAATATTTAATTGAGAAAGAGTGAGTGTGTATGAATATCTTCGGTTTGTCTATATTGGATTTGAGTGGATCTGTTATTTCGATATTCTCTGTATTATGTATGCTGAAAAAGAACATATTATACTGGTATTCGAGTATTGTATGTAACATATTATGGTTTATTGTATTTTTTAATAAAGCTTTATATCTTTCGTCAGCACTTCAAGCATCTTATATATTATTCTCATTCTATGGGATTATTAGATGGAATCAAATAAACAACAAGAAAAGTATCCCGTCTTATATGGATTACATAGGTATAGCAATATCCTTAGCTATCACATCCATTGCAATTATAAACACATCTTTCAATAATTTATATCACGTGATTGAGGTAATTGCAGTAGTGATATTGATCACAGCTAATTTATTAACTGCAAAAGAAAAATCAAGCTGTTGGTACTTTTGGATTATCGGTGACATACTCTTTGCCATATTTTTATTTCATGCGAAAGTATATGGAATGTTTATAATACAATTTGTTTTTCTTGGACTTTCTGTCTGGGGGCTTTTTGAATGGAAAAAGTCTAATAAAAAGAATTCACAACAGGTTAATTAAAATAGAAGCACAGCACAACTGCACTTAAAGTCCAAAAAGGCAATATCTGTACTGACTTTTTAAAATATTTTCTAATTGCTATTATTGTGATATTGACATTAGTGTGTGTGATACAGTATAATGATTGCAGGAGGTGATAATCATGTCGGATAAAGAAGATATTATATCCGGTCTTCTGCTGGAATTAAGGCGCGGAACAATCGTTTTAAGTGTTCTGTGTCAGCTTTCATCATCTAAATATGGTTATTCTTTGGTACAGGAGTTGAGTGATAATAACATTCCTATTGAAGCGAATACATTATACCCTTTACTTCGGCGTCTGGAAAAACAGGGTCTGCTAAAAAGTGAATGGGAAACTACAGGTTCTAAACCAAGAAAATATTATGTAACTACAGAGTTAGGGAATGATGTATATATTCGTCTGAAACAGGAATGGTTAAGTATGGTTGAAAAAATGGATAACTTAATTAATAAGGGGGAGGAAAACGATGGAACGACAAACTGATTACATTGATGATATCATAAACCGTTATATCTACCAGGTTATGAGAAATTTACCCGCAAAAAACAGCAAGGATATTGAGGAGGAATTAAGAACTTTGATATCCGATATGCTGGAGGATAAGACAAATGGGAATCCTACAACGAAGGAAGATATTTATAATGTACTGAAAGAATTAGGAAGCCCTTATGAATTATCAGAAAAATATAGTGATAAGGCTCATTATTTAATTGGCCCAGCTATCTATCCAACCTATATGATGATTATGAAAATCGTATTATTTGTTTCATTGTTAAGCTTATGTGTGACTACCGTTATAAATATGATAATTACAGTGGATATTAATCATTATCAGTATATAGGAGACCGTTTTGGTGATATTTTAGGAAACTGTATTGGTGATATTTTAAATGGACTGTTAGCTGCTTTTGGATGGGTCACAATTATATTTACTATTTTCGAACGTAAAGGAATTACCTTTAACAAGAAAGCTTCCGGTTGGGATCCTGCTTCTCTCCCGTCTACCCCAGTCCGTGAAATTGCCATCCCTATCTGGAAACCCCTCACCAGCATCGTATTTACAGCCGTCTTTGCGATAATATTAATTTTTGCACCCCAGCTTTTAGGTGCTTATTACCTTTCCGATTATTCCCGGGTTGTTCCTATCTTTAATTTGAACGTTTTAAGAACCGTGATGCCGTTATTAATCGTTTGTTTAAGTATAAATTTCATTAAATATATATGGGAAATTATTGAAAGAAAAATAACGATGAAATATGCCATAATGACATTAGTTATTGATCTGATCACAATATTTATTATCGCCTTAATACTTACCAAATTCCAAATATGGAACAACAGTTTTTTGATAGAAAAGAATTCGTTATTTCATTTGAATAGTAATCTATCCATGAATGCATTACGTGATAAATTAAACAGCATCGTACTCGCAATATTTTCCACGATTTATTTACTTAATTGTTTTTCCTCATTCTATAAGGCATTTAAGTACAGGAATAGATTATAAATAACTCTTACTTATGTACTGTTCGTATATTGCGTTATAGTTCCATGGTTTTGTTAATAATTAACATGAATACTTTTTCTCTGATACTTATTGATATTACCATATGCTGTACTTTATATTCATGTAATATGATATTTGACCCGATTCATACCTTCTATACAGGTATGGATCGGGTCTAACTTTCTCTTCATGGTTCTAATAGTTTTCTAATATTCAACAATCCCCACCCCTGTTTTTCCCATGGTTGCCCCAAATCCACGGTACAACTACGAAGTCTTAGCTTAACCTCTCTATTTGTCAGTTCCGGATGAGCCGACAGCAATAATGCAATTGCACCGGAGACAACGGGGGTTGCCATTGAGGTACCACTCTTTATTGTATACATCATCGGGGATTCGGTGGTAGAAAAACGAATATCCCCGCTTTTCGTTTTTGTGGAATAGCGGCTGATATTACATGAAATAATGTTAGAACCTGGTGCTACAATATCCGGTTTTTTAATACAAAAGGGCGTTGGTCCTCTGCCGGAATAATCCTTGGCTCTTCCGCTCCCATACACTTCCGCTGCTACATTATCATCCGAGGAGCCTACCGTTATAACCTTTCTGCTGATACCCGGAGTGGAAATCGACATAGGTCCAGGTCCATTATTTCCTGCTGCCACTATTACAACAATTCCATTATCCCAGACAGCATTCACGCCTTGAACCAATAGTGAATTTTCATCCAGATTATCTTTAGAGGAAGTTCCTACGGATATATTCACAATACGTATATTATATTTTTTACGATTATCAATGATCCATTGAAGTCCGGCCAGCACATCGGATATATTACCATCTCCACGATGATCCAGTACTTTCACCCCGATAAAGTTGCATTCCGGTGCAATTCCTTTATATTTTCCCTTTGAGGAATAGCCGTTACCGCCAATAATTCCTGCTACATGGGTTCCATGACCATTATCATCATAGGGTTCTGTTCTCTGATTGATAAAGTCTTTAAACGCGATTACCCTGTTTCCATACTCAACGAAATCTTTATGTAATGTAATACCGGTATCCACAACAGCAACACCCACACCACGCCCATAATATCCTTTTTCGTGAGCCCAGTGGCCTTCAATGATATCATTGACTCGATTCATCTGGGTTGTTATATGGGTATCCATCTCCATGCTGATAATTCCATTAATTGATTTGACATATTCCAGCTGAGCTTCGTCTATTTCTAATACATATGCATTTATCATTGGTAGCTTATATTTGATATACCCCAGATTTTCTATGGATTGTTGCTTTTTCTCGTATTCCGCACAGTGAATAATAACCTGAACCTTACGCTTATCGACCATATAAAGCTCCACTGTCTTTTTTATTATCCTATTCTGACAGCTTTACCATTATACACTGATATATAAGTATCTTCAGGTTATTTCATTACTGCATATATATCCAATATTTCCATGAAAATTCAATTCCGAAATTAATTTTATTCTTTTACGTTTCTCTCATTATAATAACAATTGTACATTAAATATAAAATTTATTGGAGCAATCGTATTATTTTAAAGTAAATCTTTATTAATAATCAAAAATAATATCACTTCTTTTTTAAAATTAGGAAATCAGTCAAGCCGATCTTCATATGATACATTGTAATTAATATTAGGAGGAACATACAATGAGTGATTTACAAGCAACACATTGCAACGACTCAGGAAGTAGAAATGATTGCAGTTGTATTATTATCATCATTCTCTTATTATGTTGCTGCGGTGGTGGATCAGGTGGCTTTGGAGGAGGCTTTGGCGGTAGTGGTGATAACTGCTTCTGTATTATCTTTATTATCCTTATCCTCTGCTGCTGTGGTGGATCAGGTGGCTTTTTCTAAAACCTGTTAAGTGCACCGGCAAGAAAACGTATTGAAATCAAAGAAAAGCTGCGGTAATGCAGCTTTTCTTTTTTGTATATGAATTATCAGCGGCATTGTTACCGCCTTTTCTGTCTGTTAAGTCTTTCATAGCATTCCCTGTCTATTTCATATACAGTGTTTTCTTCAATGACAAGATCATCATCCTTACTTTTGTTGTTAACTTCATTTATAAGTCTTCTTCTTTGGATGGGGTCCTTTTTAGTCTGATGCTGCTTACCGGAGGATCTTCCGGAACGATAAAACTGATCTCCCATTTCGTGCCTCAAAATTATGTTATCATTCCAATATATGATTATTTTTTATAAATGTCTCAAAATAGATTGAATCTGATTTTCATTTCCTTTATACTATTGATATATTTTGAGCTGATAATGATATGAAAATGGTTTGGGTAAAATGCTCGCATCTGCATCTATATGCATACATATTCATTGATTTACCTTATTGATAACTTATGATACCAAAAACAAATGGTACTAACAGATTTAATTAATAAAGGAGTGATATTTTGTCAGGATCCATATATGGAACGATCTTTACAATTGCCACCTGGGGTGAGTCTCATGGAAAAGGAGTGGGTGTTGTAGTCGACGGCTGTCCCGCCGGACTTAAGCTGGATGAAGAATATATACAGACTTATTTGAACAGAAGAAAGCCCGGTCAGACCAAATATTCCACCCCCAGAAAGGAAGACGATAAGGTAAATATCCTATCCGGTGTATTTGAAGGACTTTCTACGGGAACTCCGATTTCCATGGCTATATTCAATGAAAATCAGCATTCCAAGGATTACTCGGATATTGCATCGTCATATCGTCCCGGTCATGCCGACTATACCTTTGATCAGAAATATGGTTTTCGTGATTATAGAGGCGGAGGGCGCTCCTCCGGACGGGAAACAATTGGCAGAGTTGCTGCCGGTGCAGTTGCCTGTGCTATCTTAAAAGAACTTGGAATCTGTGTACATGCTTATTCAAAAACGATTGGAACTGTTACGATTGATCCTTTAAAAGCCAGTCTTGACAACATTTCATTAAGTCCTCTTTCCATGCCCGATTTGGAGGCTTCAATGAAAGCTGAGGATTATTTATTTAATCAGATGAAGGATCATAATTCTGTCGGCGGTATCATTGAATGTATCGTAAAAGGTATGCCAGCAGGTATTGGGGATCCTGTCTTTCATAAGCTGGATGCTGCTCTTGCAAAGGCAATTATGTCAATTGGTGCAGTGAAAGGTGTTGAAGTAGGTGACGGTTTTCAGGCGGCTCAGGCAACCGGTTCAGAAAATAACGATAATTACATTATAGATGAAAATCATAAGATCAAAAAAATAAGTAATCATGCAGGCGGTATTTTAGGCGGTATCAGTGATGGTTCCGATATTATTCTCCGTGCTGCCATTAAGCCCACCCCTTCAATTTTCCGTCCTCAGAGCACGGTTAATTCCGATAAAGAAAATGTTGTAATTCGAATACAGGGTCGTCATGATCCTATCATTGTGCCCCGTGCTGTAGTCGTTGTAGAATCCATGGTTGCCATAACTTTGGTTGACCAGCTTTTCACCGGAATGACTTCCCGAATGAGCCGAATTAAGGAATTCTACCAAAATATAAAATAAGAATCGTTTGGTGCTGTTCGGTTGCATTATTTTCCGTCAGCACTAATATTTTAATCTCTGCATATATTATAATGAAGCTAAATATAACCTATGCAGAATGGCGTAACTATGGATGAATGTGAACTGATAGCTTTGATCTCCGCAGTTGCTTGCGGTATATCAAAATGCTGCCCCTCCGATGAAATAGTTCTTTTGGCAGCTATTTTCACTCAGCTTGGTGATACCCTAGCGACTATCTCAGTGCAAAGAGAATTGAATGAAAATAACCGTAACTTAATAAATAAAGATAGTTCTGAAAATAAGAGTGATTCAGCTAGTAAATGTGACTTTGAAAATGACAATGCCTTCGAAAATAAATGTGCCTTTGACAACAACTGTGCTTTTGAGAATAATGGTTCCTTTGAAAATAATGGTCTCTTTGAAAATAATGGTAGTATTGAAAGTCAGAGCAGCCCAGGGTTTTGGGATAATAATATTGGAAAAGACAATTTATCATTCGGTGAGCCTTTTCATGATGTCTGAAGCAGCATAACTTATTATTAAAATAACCTCATGTGAGAGGTTATTTTTTTTTGAATAAACACAAAAATATGCCTATTGCCCAAGGTAAATCTTTGTTGTAGTTGGTTAGACAGGTCTTAAGACATATTGATGATATACCCTCTATTTAGCAAGAATTCATACGATCGTTCCAAATTAAAAATTATATTAGGGCTCTTTTAAAAATTAAATGATAGCTTTTTTGAAAAGTTATTGACATTGTGAAATATCTTAGTATAATTATATTGTTTTCTGTTTAGCGCAACTAAACTTTGAGTTTATTCTCATTAAGATTTTGAAAGGAAGCACACCATGCATATCGGAGCTAAGATCAAGGAATTGCGAATTCAAAAAAGTCTGACACAAGAGGAACTGGCAGATCGTGCAGAATTATCCAAAGGCTTTATTTCACAGCTGGAAAGGGATTTGACCTCTCCCTCCATTGCTACTCTTATGGACATTCTTCAATGTCTTGGTACTAATCTGGAGGAATTTTTCAGTGGAACAACTGCTGAGCAGGTTGTATTTAAGAAGACAGATTATTTTGAAAAATATGATTCCGAACTTAAAAACGATGTAAAATGGATTATTCCGAATGCACAGAAAAATATGATGGAACCAATTATACTGACTCTTGATGCAGGTGGTTCCACCTATCCTGATAACCCTCATGAGGGTGAGGAATTCGGATATGTAATGAATGGAAGTTTATCGCTACATATCGGCAATCGGACACATAAGGTAAGAAAGGGTGAAGCCTTTTATTTTACCGCAAATAAACAGCATTATATTACAGCTTCCGAAAAAACAGGGGCTACCCTGTTATGGGTATCTACACCACCAAGTTTTTAAATAAACTGTAACTGTTCAGGACTCCATACACAAATATAAATTCAGGAGTACCTTTTGCATATACATGAAGGAGGAACCTCAATGACGGATAACAAATTAATTAACTTAGTAAATATATCAAAGTCTTTTGGTGATACACTTGTGCTTGATGATTTAAACTTATATATTCGTGAGAACGAATTCGTTACCCTTCTTGGTCCCTCCGGCTGCGGCAAGACTACAACGCTTCGAATCATTGGCGGTTTCGAGTCACCAAACCAGGGGCAAGTCATTTTTGAAGGAAAGGATATCACAAAGCTTCCTCCCAACGAACGCAAGCTTAATACCGTATTTCAAAAATATGCACTGTTCCAGCATATGACCATCGCCGAGAATATAGCTTTCGGTCTTAAAATAAAGAAAAAAAGCAATGCCTATATTTCGGATAAAATAAAATATGCTTTAAAGCTGGTTAACTTGGACGGCTTTGAAAACCGTATGCCCGATTCCTTAAGTGGAGGTCAGCAACAACGAATAGCTATTGCACGGGCAATCGTTAATGAACCGAAGGTACTACTTCTTGATGAACCCCTCGGGGCACTGGACTTAAAGCTTCGTCAGGATATGCAGTACGAGCTGATCCGTTTAAAGAAAGATCTTGGAATAACATTTGTATATGTTACACATGATCAGGAAGAAGCTCTTACCATGTCGGATACCATAGTTGTTATGAATCAAGGTTACATACAGCAAATCGGTACTCCCGAGCATATATACAATGAACCTGAAAATGCATTTGTTGCTGATTTTATTGGAGATAGTAATATCATCGCCTCCACTATGGTAGAGGATAAATTAGTGAACATTCTAGGAACGAATTTCCCATGTGTTGATATTGGCTTTGGCAAAAATCAACCTGTAGATGTCGTGATACGACCTGAGGATATTGATTTGGTTAAGCCTGAGGACGGTACGATTAAAGGAACCGTAACCTCCCTGTTATTTAAGGGTGTTCATTACGAGATGGAGGTTATGGCAAATGGCCTCGAGTGGCTGGTACACTCCACCGACTTATTCCCTGTCGGAACACAAGTTGGTATCCATGTGGATCCCTTTGATATTCAGATTATGAAAAAGCCTGAATCAGAGGATGAGCAAGCGGCAGAAATAAATGAATAAATATTTTAGAAATAGATACTGATATCTTCCGTTATGAATTTTTCCAAAAATTAATACGATTAGGAGCTGAAATCCTATGAAAATAAAAGCTGCGAATAAAAACCGGGTTAAAAGAATGTCTGGTGACAAAATTAAAAACTCACAGTTTATAAATTTAAAATGGCTTTCCTTTCCCTATCTGATCTGGATGGCCGGCTTTATCATCATTCCACTAATCATGATTTTCTTTTACGGGTTTTCCAAACCGGAGGGCGGATTAACCCTTGATAATATTGCTATCATATCCGATCCGGTCAACCGTAAAGCCTTGTATTTATCCTTAATACTATCTGTTATCAGTACCGTCATATGCCTTATATTGGCTTATCCACTGGCAATGATCTTGCATAATATTAAAATTAAAAGTAACAGTTTTCTCGTCTTAATCATCATTCTGCCTATGTGGATGAACTTTCTGCTAAGAACGATTGCATGGCAAAATATATTAGAAAAGACAGGAGTTTTAAATAGTATTCTTAAATTAATGCATTTACCAACTGTTGAAATTATTAATACTCCGGCTGCTATTGTACTTGGTATGGTATATAACTTCCTTCCCTTTATGGTACTCCCTATCTATAATGTGCTGGTTAAGATAGATAAGGATGTAGTAAATGCTGCCAGAGACCTAGGTGCCAATGGTTTACAGACATTTCATAAAATCATATTCCCCTTAAGCCTTCCGGGTGTAATCAGCGGTATCACCATGGTTTTTGTTCCGTCCTTAACCACCTTTGTCATATCCACAATTCTTGGCGGAAGCAAAATTGTTCTGATTGGTAATGTGATCGAGCAGCAGTTTCGATTAGGAAACTGGCATACCGGCTCAGGCTTGTCCCTAGTACTTATGGTATTTATTTTATTCAGTATGGCAATCCTGTCGAAATATGATAAAGGAAACGAGGGAAGTGGCTTATGGTAAAAAGATTTTTCAGCCGATTTTATATCGGTATGATACTTTTATTTTTATATGCACCGATATTTATTTTGATTATACTTTCCTTTAATAAATCGAAATCAAGATCGAAATGGGGTGGGTTTACCTTCGAATGGTATCGGGAGTTATTCCATAATAACGACATCATGAAAGCTCTATCCACCACCTTGATTCTTGCTTTCTCTTCTGCACTTATTGCAATGGTTATTGGTACTGCTGCCTCTTTGGCGATTAATCATATGAAGAGAACACCACGTACCATTTTACTTGGTATTACAAATATTCCGATGCTTAATGCAGATATCGTTACAGGTATCTCACTGATGCTTATTTTTGTAGCAATTAATTATACATTAGGATTTACCAGTGTACTGATATCACATATCACTTTTAATATACCTTACGTCATATTAAGTGTTATGCCAAAGCTAAGGCAGTTAAACCCAAACACCTTTGAAGCTGCAATGGATCTTGGTGCCTCAAAGGTTTATGCATTCTTCAAGGTAATTCTTCCTGATATCCTATCCGGCATTTTATCAGGTTTCTTCTTAGCCTTTACCATGTCTTTGGACGATTTTGTAATCACTTATTTTACAACAGGACCAGAAACAAATACCCTATCAACTTTAATCTACACCTCGGTAAGAAGGGGAATTCGTCCGGAGATTTATGCATTATCTACAATAATGTTTGTTACCGTATTATTATTATTGATTTTAATAAATCGTAAAAATGCAAATAAAAATGCACCGATGAGAGCATTGTAACAAAAAATTACTTTTCGATTAATGGAGAGTCAGTTGAATAGAAAAACATCAGCTGATCAAAAGCACAGAGCATGTTTTCGCTTAGAATTGTAAGCCGCTGAAGCGGCGGATGGAGGTTATCATGAAAAAAAGTATTATTGTATTATCGATTTTATTGGTATTCGCCTGTCTCTTCACAGGCTGCGGGAAGGACAACAGCAATAAAATTTACGTTTATAATTGGGGGGAATATATTGACGAAAGTGTACTGAAGGATTTCAAAGAAAAGACCGGAATCACCGTTGTATTACAGACTTTTGATTCCAACGAGGATATGTATGCAAAAGTTAAATCAGGAGCAGTAAAATATGATGTATTGTGTCCTTCCGATTATATGATTCAGAAAATGATTGGCGAAGATATGCTAGCTAAGATAGATTACAAAAATGTACCAAACATTAAGAACATTGACCCAACCTATTTAAAAACAGCCGAGGAATTCGATCCCGGTAACCAATATAGTGTCCCCTACTGCTGGGGAACCCTTGGTATTCTATATAACAAGAAAATGGTTGATGGTCCGATTGACAGCTGGGATGCTCTATTTGATCGTAAATATAAAGATAACATCTTAATGATTGACAGTGTTCGTGACGCATTTGCTGTAGCGCTATCTGATCTGAAGTATGATATCAATACAACGGATGAAACCCAGCTCGATAAAGCAAAGGAATTGCTTCAGAAGCAATATCCTCTGGTTCAGGCTTATGTAGTTGATCAAGTTCGTGATAAGATGATTGGCGGTGAAGCTGCCCTAGGCGTAATTTATTCTGGAGAAGCTATCTATACCAAGAGAGAAAACCCCGACCTTGAATATGTTGTTCCTAAGGAAGGTTCAAATGTGTGGATTGACGGATGGGTTATACCTAAGAACTGCAGAAACAAAGAAAACGCTGAAAAGTTTATTAATTTCTTATGTGATGGTGATATTGCACTTAAGAATTTTGAATTCATAACCTATTCCACTCCGAATAAAGTAGCTAGGGAAAAGATTTCCGATAAAGATATCAAAAACAGCCCTGTCGCTTTCCCTGATCAAACGGTACTGGATAGATGCTCAACCTTTAAATACCTTGGTGATAAAGTAGAATCATTGTATATAGATAAATGGAATGAAGCAAAATCTGGATTAAAGGATTAATATTGGTTCAAATGTAAAATTCCCCATCATGTTAGGAGGGCTTATGGAAGTTGTAATTTTATTCTTTTTCTTATTCCTAATCTATATATTTGTTACTATAATTGAAACAAACAAAGTAGTTAAGAATAACAGTGAGAAACTGGATAAAATAATAAAATTGCTAGAGAAAGATACTGATAAGAACGGTATGTAATCTTATCAATAAAAGAGCAAATACTTGATCTGATAATACTAACGCCTTATATTGCCAGTAATGGCAGGATATATGGGGCTATCGCATTTAAGACCTATATGATATAATGTACTCCGCATAATCTCCTTAATGCACTGTTTGGAGATTATGCGGAGTACATTATATCACTGAAGGTTATTTTGCGACAGCCTCATAGCCCTCATACTTTAGCAGGATATATTAGTCCTGTTCATCACAACTAAGTCCGGTACTCTTTTTCCTTATTGTGTTACCACATTTCTCTTTTCACCGTTCATAAAAGCAGTAATATTCTTATATACTTCCTCGGTAACTCTTTGTCTTGCCTCAATCGTTGCCCAGGCGATATGTGGAGTAATGATTAATTTGGTGCTGTCCTGAATAGCCTTTAACGGGTTGCTCTCAGCCATCGGTTCTACATTCAGCACATCTAAGCCTGCTCCGCCAATCCAGTCTTCCTTTAACGCTTTTGCAAGGGCTCTTTCATTCACGATAGGTCCTCTTCCCAGATTGAGTAGCACCACATCCTTCTTCATTTTATGCAGCTCTTCTTCTCCGATCAGATCCTTCGTCGCTTCATTTAATGGTGCATGAATGGATATGATATCTGAGCTTTTTAACAGAGTATTAAAATCCACCTGCTTATAATCAGGGTTTGTATTCTTTCCTGAAGTTGAATAATAAATAACTTTACATCCAAACTGCATGGCGACTTTCGCAACTCCTTTTCCGATTTCACCAAGTCCAATTATACCCCAGGTCTTTCCTGCCAGTTCATTAAACTTCATTGTGAAATGGCTGAATATATCATTTCGGATATACTCACCCGATTTTACAAATTGATCATAATAGCTTAATTTCTCATATACATAAAAAAACAAAGCAAAGGTATGCTGAATAACAGACTGGGTGGAATAGCCCTTTACATTACATACTGTGATATTCCGACTGTTCGTATAGTCAAAATCCACAATATTTGTTCCGGTTGCGGTAATACAAATAAGCTTAAGCTTGTCGGCTTTTTCCAATGTTTTTGCGTTAATCGGAATCTTATTAACAATCAGAACCTCAGCGTCTTTAATTCGTTCCATATAATTCTCCGAACTTGATAATGGATATTTTACCACTTCTCCCAGTTGATCAAAGGATGATAAATCCACATCCGTACCCAGCGTATCCGCCTCCATAAATACTATTTTCATATATGTCTCCCTTCCTACACATGTTAAACTTGCGCCTGTCTCATTTTTTAATTTTATTCATCTATTTTTATTTATCTGTATTTTTTATTAGTATATTTATTTATCTGTATCTTTTCTTTATTTTTATTCATCAGTTATTTTTTAATAAACTTATCTTTTGTAATGTAAAAAAAGAGTGGCATTTATGTTGCCACCCTGCAAATTGTAGGATTTTATATTCATCCTTCTTATCTAATTCTTTCCGGAAAACCAACTTTTTTCTGTACCTTACGCAATGTCTTAGTTGCATAATAATTTGCTTTTTCAGCATTGGCTTTAATAATGCCGTCAATATAGCCCTTATCTTTTTGCAAAGCCTCGAATTTATCTTGAATTGGTTTTAGTAGACTTACAACTGATTCACCTACTGCAAGCTTAAAATCCCCATATCCCGAGGAAGCAAATTCTTTTTCCACCTCAGCTACAGTTTTTCCGGTAGCAACTCCGTAAATATCAATTAAGTTCTTAATTCCCGGTTTATTATCAGAATATCTAATTTCATTATCAGAATCGGTTACAGCCCTCTTAAACTTACGAATAATGGTATCCGGATCATCCATTAAGTAGATACTTGCATTTGGGTTTTCGTCGGATTTGGACATTTTCTTATCCGGATCCTGAAGGCTCATAATTCTTGCCCCCTGCTTACCAATATAAGGTTCGGGAATGGTAAATACATCACCGTAAATACCATTAAAGCGTTCCGCAATATCACGTGTAATTTCAAGATGCTGCTTCTGATCTGAACCCACCGGAACCACATCTGACTGGAACAGCAAAATATCGGCTGCCATTAATACCGGATAGGTATAAAGCCCAGCATTAATATTATCAGAATGCTTTGCTGCCTTATCCTTAAACTGAGTCATACGGTTTAATTCACCCATATAAGTAAAGCAGTTTAATATCCAGCTTAGCTCTGCATGAGCGGATACATGAGATTGATAATAGATACAGTTTTTCTCGGGATCAAGTCCTGCAGCAATATATAAAGTTAATAAAGCCCTAGCTCTTCTTCTAAGCTCCGCGGGATCCTGTCTAATTGTAATGGAATGCATATCCACAACACAATAGAAGCATTCATACTCCTTCTCCAGTTCTACCCAGTTCTTTAAAGCTCCCAGATAATTTCCGAGAGTCAGGGTTCCTGTCGCCTGCATTCCGCTAAATAATGATTTTCTTCCATCCAGCATATTTTCACTTCCTATGAATTAGTTAGGTCTTAGTAAATCAAACCCTAATAAATAAATCAGTCTTTCGTAAATAAGACTCTCATTTCTTATAAAACCTATAGTCAAATATATAAATAAACACGGCAAATGTCAATGTAAACATTCTTAACTTGAATTATGTTAATTGCAGTTCAGCCCAGGAGGTGTAGAAAATCCCGAAATGCACTGTTTGGAATCCTGTCAACACTATTTGCTTATGAAATCAGTTTATCCACAAGCTCCTTCAGTGAATCAATCACATCATAATACTCGGTTACTTCGCCAAAACCGTATCTTGCAAACACAAAAGGAACACCCGCTTCTTTTGCTGCATCTGCATCTCCTTTGGTATCTCCAACATAGATGGAAGCATTAAGATGATTTCTATTCATTATAATTTTAATATTCTCTGCCTTCAATTTGCCGGATCGACCGGGGTATTCGTAATCAATAAAATACTTCTCCAAATGGGGATATGCCCTAAAGAAGCACTGAATATATCCTTCTTGACAGTTACTGACAATAAAAAGCTTATATCTGTCCGATAATTTTTTCAACATTTCCTCCAGTCCTTCATAAAGTCTGGCACCGTGTTTGGCAAGATACTCACACTCATATGAACAGCACTCCCTCATAACTTCAACGGCATGCTCACTGGAAACGCTTTTATATAATTTTACTGCAATATCATCTAGTGGAAGCCCAAAGTATTTTTGCAGGCGCTCTGCTGTTATCTCATCAGTTACTTCAGGATGCTTTTCCTTTAATATCTTATTAAAAGCATCTGCGACTTCTTTTGTAGAATCCCATAAGGTTCCATCCATATCAAAAATTATACTGTCAATCATATCATTTCCTTTTGTGCTAATTAATCAATTGATTATAATTCATATCATCAACAAATAATATAATGCCCCTTAATTACATTATTGTCAACCCTAAGAACAGTAATTTTGAATTCTATATAAGCAAAAATAATATAATTGGTATGTCATATTTTAGATATATATGATATAAGGGGCTCCTCATATGAGAAGTCCCTTATATCACTTAAACTATTTTGCAATATCCCCCTTATGGTTTTGGAAGCATAAATCAACCAAACCATATCCAATTAAGAAATTAATCTGTTTTCAGTTATATCTCCTTGCTCTAACCGAATTATATGATTTACATACATATTATCACACACATCACTCTTGACCATAATCAAGGTTTTTTTATACTGATACACCATATTGATAAGAAAATCCATAAAATTCTTACTTAAATTGGCGTCACCAGAAGGTTCATCCATCAAGATGATATTCGGATTATTAATTAAGGAACGAGCATACTTCACACATTGAAGCTGATCCTTATGCAGCTGTTTCGGATAAAGAAACAAAAGTTCTTTCAATTTTAGTGAATTTATTAAATTATAATAATATTCTTCCTCATATTTGGTATGAGCTAATATCGCCGGCATAATGATATTCTCATGGATGTTAAGTTCAGGAATCAGTCTATCGTTTTGATTTAGAAAACCAATCTCTTTTCTTCTCATAATAGCCAGTTCATCATCATTGTATACAGTGATATCTTTATTATTAATATATATCATTCCGCTAGTTGGCCGTTCAAATCCAGCGAGCATATGTAATAGAGTAGTCTTTCCTGAAGCTTTCGAACCGCAGATTATAACATACTCTCCCGCTTTTATTTCAATATTACAGTTAATGATTGAATTGATTTCCTGACTGCCATTATAATAGGTTTTATAAAGATCCTGTGTTTTACATCTTATCATAAATCACCTTCTCTGCTAATAATGAGTTTGCCGGATAAAATGTTTGATATAGGCATTTTACATACAATTCTTTCAATATAAAGGCCTATTGCTATGATGAAGATGCCAATCCCTAAAGCGGCCAATCTAATATTTGTACTGGAATGAATTTGATCTACAATATACTTATTTAACGACATATATATAATGAAATCCATCATAGATTCTGTTATTATGTAGCCACAAAATAATCCTATCGGTATTGAAATAATGATAAGCAAAACAGCCTGTATTGAAATAAGGAACCGTATATTTTTTTTCGTTGCTCCAAGTTTCATAAGAATATAATAATCCCCTATACCGGACTTCATGATATTATAATATTGATAAATAATTGAAGTAAATCCGGCTATATAAATAATTGTAAGTACACTAATAAATATATAGTGTAGTTTGGAATAATCTCTCTCAATACTTAAAGACAAGATATTATTTATATAGATAGTAGCAAATGTTATTACGATATATGACAATAAAATAGATATTGTGACCCATAAATATTTCAGATGATTTCGTTTAATTATTATCTTTGAATAGGTTTGGTATAAATTCATAAACTTCCTTTCTGACTGACTAACGCAGAATGCTTGGTATTGATATAATCAATCCAAGCATTCTGTGTTAGATTTGTTCGATCTAGTATATATTCCCCAATATATATTATCGAAAATTAGTCATCAATCAATTAATAATTTTTAAGTATATGTATTAATTTACTTGATAATGATGACATACCATGTCTTCTTATTTGAATAAAAGTTCTTGCTAGATATTTATATAACATATAGCCAGAACTTATTCAATAGGCCGTAACATGAACGTCAAATATTTCCGCATGAACGTCAATTTGTAAATTATTGTAATTAATAATATCCT
>JAEWMT010000103.1 GCA_023393095.1 Bacillota bacterium | reverse complement strand
TGTAAATATCAGACAGATCAAGTGGAGAGTATTTTAAAGCTATTATATTATGATAAGAAAAAGTTCTATGATATGCTTCATTAATTTTCCAGTAGGAAGAGCTTTCGCCAGTGGGTTTACGATGATTCTTTACTCTTTCCTTATATATTACATAACAAAAAAGTAGCAGTAGCACTAAAACCAGTGCCACTGCTATTTTTTATTACAGTGGATAAGGGGTCATCGAATATCTATAAAAATCCGAAATAAGAAAGCATATTATTCCAAAAACATAATTCGGCCATCCAGCGTCATGGCGGTCTGGATTATGTTTTGTTGATGGAACTTAGGCATACTCTTAATCATATAATAAGAGTTAGGAATAGGATGTAAAAGAAGTATCGCACGCTTAGTGAGTTTTCCTAGGCAAACTCTTTATTATATGACCTCGTAGGTTACATTGGAAAGGAATGATTATGTGGTTGGGAAAATGGATCATTTACCCAAAGAGGTAGTAGATTTAACCAGCTCTGGTTGGAATGCACGATTGGGAAAATATTTTATTGGACAGACAGAGGAGCTTCATTTTGGCAATCAGTTTAATGCCTGGAGCGGTATCATAAATCCGAGATATTCGGGAGTGAATCTATATTTTGATATATTTACTATTACAAACTATAGTGAAAATTATTTTGATGCAGAAATTTGGCTTAACGCAGAAAGTCCATCCTATGATACAAAATTAGCTACAATCACATCGTCAAATCAATCAGTTATGCCACCCCATAAACCAAATGCATATATGCTTCAAAGGGAATATATGAATGAGGATTTAAAGAAGGGAATTGATATCTTTGGCCGTATCGTTAGCCCTAATTCCACATTGGTTAGTGATTCCCACCAAGGTTCCATAATTATTGGTCCGGGTGGATCCTTCTCCATACTGCTTCGGTCAAGAGGATGGGAAATTGTTACTTCAACGATTGTATTAACCTGGTGGGAAGAAAGGACCAATGGGAGGGAAAGGAATGAGCATGCTTTTTATACCGAATGAAACTCAACCACAGAAAGCAATTGTACTGAAAGACTCAGTTTATCATTCTTTCCTCGGCGAATATTTTTTTGGACAGACAGATATGATTAGCTATGGGGGCAATCTCCAAGCATGGGGAGAATTATTTAATCCGTGGGATTCCAAGGTAAATATGTTTCTTAACACATATACTATTTCTAATTTTTCAAATCTACCGATTACAGTTGAAGGATGGTTAGGTGCAGTGCTTCTCGGTAGGGAAGTCATATCTAACCATGTAGCAGCCGGAAATCAGTCCATAACTCCGCCAATAAGACCTAAGGTATTGATTAAAAGCGGTAACTATGTTGCCGAGGCTCCAATCAGTGGAACCTATACCTTTGTCAGAAGAGTAGAGCCTAGTGTAACTCTTACAAAGCATGATTTTCAAGGAATGTATATCATTCCACCTGGCAGTTCTTTTGCTCTAATCTTTCTATCACCAGGAGAAGCAGATATAAAGGTAAAGGTTGCGTTTGGCTGGTGGGAAGAGAAAAGATGCGATTGATAAAAGGCATTTCTATTCTTTCCGACTAACTTATATGTGTCATATATCAAAAAAGTAGTAGTAGCATTCGGACCAGTGCCATTGCTACTTTTTTATTACAGCGGATTACGAAAAGGGAACCAGCTGGTCTCCTTGTGTTTAAAATTTAAAAATTAAAATTGACAATTTGGTCTATATAGTATAGACTAAATTCAGAAGGTCTATAAATAATAGACCAAGGAGGATGACAATGAGTATATATAAATTAACAGAAAGTGAAGAAAGGTTTGCAGAGCTGATTTGGCAGAATGAACCGATTGCCTCAGGAGAACTTGTGAAGATATGTGATAAAGAAATGAAATGGAAGAAGTCCACAACATATACAGTACTAAAGAAATTATGCGATAATGGAATCTTTCAAAATGAAAATACAGTTGTTACATCTATTATTACAAAGGATGAGTATTACGCGAAACAAAGTGTTCGCTTTGTTGAGGATATCTTCGGAGGGTCATTGCCAAAATTTCTAACAGCATTTATTGGAGTAAATAAATTAAATCAAAAGCAAGCAGAAGAATTGAAGAAATTAATCGATGAGCATAAGTCTAATTAAAATATTTTGTAACCTAGGTTAGGGGGAATATAATGATTGATTTATTTCTATCTATTTTAAATATGAGCATTAAAGCAAGCTATGTAATACTTTTTGTTATGCTTATCAGACTACTGCTTAAAAAAGCACCAAAATTTATCTCCTATGTATTGTGGGGAGCGGTTGCTTTTAGGTTGATAATACCTTTTACCTTTGAAAGTATATTTAGTATTATGCCTAAGAGTACGAATACAAATCCAATTCCCCGTGACATTGTCTATCAAAAAACTCCACAGATAAAAAGTGGAATAGAAGCTATGGACAATATAGTTAACAGCTCCCTTCCTGCACCAAGTGCTATAGCAAGTGTAAATCCGATGCAGATTTATATGCATATCGGTTCATATATCTGGATTATAGGAATAGTAACTTTACTTATATATAGTTTAGTATCTGTTATACGCTTAAAAAGGCAGTTTAAAGATGTACAATGGTTAGAGAATAATATATTTGAAGCAGATAATTTAAAGACACCCTTTGTTCTTGGTGTAATAAAGCCAAAGATATATTTACCCGCTGGACTTAACGATGAAGAAAAAGCTTATATTATATTGCATGAACAGACTCATATTCGCAGAAAAGACCATGTTATAAAAATAATTGCATTTATAGTATTATCTATTCATTGGTTTAATCCCCTTGTGTGGATTGCTTTCATACTAATGAGTAAGGATATGGAGCTTTCCTGTGATGAACATGTATTGAAAGAAATGCAAGAAGATGTCAAAAAGCCTTATGCCAATTCCCTATTATCCCTGGCTATGGGAGGACGGATTATAAAAGGTAGTCCCCTCGGCTTTGGTGAGGGAAATGTAAAAGAACGGATTAAAAACGTATTAAATTATAAGAAGCCTTCATTGTGGGTAATCGTGGTATCGATTATAATTGTAGCTGTTATTTTAGTCACATTAGTAACGAATCCTAAGCAGAAGGATACCATTCAACAAGTAGATGTTGCAGAGGGTAATCTTATTAACCAAGATAGTAATGTGGGGGAAAATCCCGTAAAGCAGGAAAGTAATGCAGCAAAGAATCCTTCGAATATAAAGGATGAAGTAAATCATACAAATTATAATAAAGTTAGGATTAAGTATAAATCTGATGTGGTGGGCTTTAAAGCTGCAAATGAGTTTGAGACAACAAATTATAAAATAGTAGCATACATTGATACAACCCTAAGAGGTGGTAAGAGGGTTTCGGCAGTAGATGTTTTGAATAATCATACCGATCAATATGCGATTATATTATCTAAGGGCTCTAGTGAATCTGGTTGCAAGCTTTACTATGATACTCTTAATAACAAAGCATATTTTGAAAAATACCATGGTCTTTATGAAATAGAGGTAGATTTTGCACGATATATTGCTTCACTTCTAGAGAATAGAAATATTGATGATATCGATGACAAAGATGCTGTGGCTCTGTTTGAAACATATGGATGGACACTCAATTATAAGATTAATTCCATGAAACAGAAAATTAACAATATCAAGACCTTAACGGAATTTAATCCAAATGCATATTATTTCGCATATAACAATGAGCTTTCTAAGGATATTGGTCTGGATATGAGCGGTTACTCAAATACATCAGATATCACTGTTGATATATATAGAGTGTATGAGAGTATGCCTGAGGAGTTCTATCCGATACAGGATGCCAGAGGAATCGTTGTGAAATATGGAAATAAAATAATTGGTGCGTTTATCAGTGCGGGGCGGCACAGTGCATTTAACGCTTGTAGTCTGAAGAAAAATAGCTTTGAGAAAGTGATAGGTCAAACGGTTAATGAATGGCTTGCAGACATAGTGAAAGTTGATAAATTAGAAGATAGGTTATCCTCGTTAGAGCCGGAGCAGGTTATCGAAGAATACTTCTTAGCTCTAGATAAAAAGGATGCAAATGCTGCACAAGCTTATATCTCAAGAAATAGTTTGTTGAATAATTTGACTACAAATATGCCTAACGAGGAATTATTTTATGAAAGAGTGAACTTACCTTTTACCGGTGCTGCTATAGGGTCAAAATCAATTTTTAGTAATTTGAAATCAGCAAAATTAATAAAAGTAGAGCCAACGAACGACTCTGGAATCAATTCAAAAACGTTCGTTGTAACAATGACTTTGCAATATAAAAATAAAGATATCACCAGTAATGGTAGCGGAAAACAGTTTTGGAATTGTCTCATGGTCTATGAATCTCCTCAGACAGGATGGAAGATAGAAGAGTTTGGACATTAAAGGTAGATTCACGAATTGAAAATAGAATTACGCTTAATTTTAATACAGTGGATAATCGGGAAAAGTCATGTCAATAATCATGATAAGACTAAGGAAGGATAAGCAACATTTCGCCAGTATGCCCATATTTTTATCCTTCCCAACTCACTTATATAATTACATAATAAAAAAGCAGCAGTAGTACTAAATCCAGTGCTACTGCTACTTTTTCGTTAAGCGGATAACGGGAATCGTATACGCACGAAAACCGGTGAAGCCCTTACTTAATGCTTGTCAGATGGCAAGGACATGGTAACCGGGTGGCATTTGAGTAAAATTGAAATCATATTTATTCGATAGATAGGTGGTGAATAGTAGCCGAAAATTATCATTCTGTCTGTCGAAACAGGAAATTACCTAATAAAGCTTGTCAATAATTGAATTGAGTTGTAAAATGTTAGTAGAAAATAATTTAAATTATTATTAAAGACTCCTATTGGAGTAAAATCTGAAAGTGTTAAAAAATGATGGACATAATACATTTTTGAGCTGACGAAGAGAAAGTAATCACAATAATAATATAATGAGGAAGTATTATTATGGAGTATGTATTTGAGGAATTGGAATCTGCAGATTTGGTGGTAGATGGAGTATATAAAGGTGGTTCTGTATCAAATTTATCTGCGGAACCACTTCACAAGTTATTTCCGAAATGCGGAACATCAGGTGGGTTTCGGAAAGTTAATCGTTGCGATGAATCTGGAAAACCGGCGTATGTAATTCTTTATTCATCTATGAAAGAGTTGGAATGGCCGGATTATCTAGATGAAGAGACTGGTATTTTCCGATATTATGGTGATAACCGACAGCCTGGACGAGAATTAACGGATACTAAACTGAAAGGGAATGAACTTCTGGAGCAGGTCTTTGGTATTCTTAATAGTGGGGGGTACTTAAATGATATTCCTCCTTTCTTTGTTTTTAAGAAAACAGGAAATGGACGTGATATACAATTCCTTGGTGTAGCTGTGCCTGGAAACCCAAAGATATCTCCAGATAAAGATTTAGTTGCATTCTGGAGAACAATAAAAGAAAAACGTTTTCAAAATTATGAAGCATATTTTACTATATTGAACACTGGAAAAAAGGCTATCCCGAGAGAATGGATTAATGCATTAATTTATAATCATGGAAATAGTCTGCAATATGCTCCTGATGTATGGAAGAAGTTTATTCGAGAGGGTCGCAATGGAATTGAAGCTTTAAAAGCACCAAGGATAGTTAAAGTACCAACACGATATGATCAGCTGCAAAGTGATGAAGAAGGGAATAAATGTATATCTATTATTAGAGACCATTTCAAAGACAATCCATATGGTTTTGAGGCTTGCGCAACAAGCCTTATAAGTAAGTTGGACACTAACTTTACTGACTTTTCGTTGACACAGCCATGGAGAGATGGAGGTCGTGATGCTATTGGTTATTATTCAATCAGTACAGGGGGAAAAGCAAATTATCCTTTAAAAATAGATTGTGCATTAGAAGCTAAATGCTACGCAGAAACTGTTGGTGTTGGAGTGCGTCAGATGTCAAGACTTATTTCACGAATACGATATAGACAGTTTGGTATTATGATTACTACCAGTTATGTCGACAATCAGGCTTATAATGAAGTTATTGAGGATGGTCATCCAATACTTATAATAACTGCATCAGATATTGCTGGAGTTTTAAGGAATAATGCGATTAATACATCGAATATAGATGTATGGATAAACTCAGTGAACAAAACAAAGTCACGATTGGAAGCATATTATACTAAAATGAGCAAGAAATGAGAAGCTATATTTGACCTTATGCAAAAACGATAGACATATTACAAGTAAAAAGTGATGTGAATGTTAAGAAAGTGTTGAATAATTATACTGTTCATATACCCGATGGCAAACTGGGGAATGCATTTAAAATTAAAAATATGAGGTGTAGAATGGTGATTTTTTCGTTCTTTTCAGGCGTTGGAATGTTAGATTTAGGATTTCAAGAAGCTGGGTTTGATATTGTTTTTGTAAATGAGTATAAACAGGAGTTTCTGAATTCATATCAATATGCTAGGAGAAACCGATATCCAATTCCACCGAGATTTGGATATTATGAGGGAGATATAAATCAATTTTTAAGTGGTACTGGTGAGCAGACACTTCAAAGATTCATTACAACTCTTAGACAACAAAATGAGCAGATAGGTTTTATTGGGGGGCCGCCTTGTCCTGATTTCTCAGTAGGAGGTAAAAATCGAGGCCGAGACGGAGATAATGGAAAGTTGGCACAAAGTTATGTTGATATGATAAATAAATTTCAACCAGATTTTTTTCTGTTTGAGAATGTTAAAGGATTAATAAAAACTCAAAGACATCGAGAATATTTTGAGGACTTAAAATTACAATTACAGAATAATAGATATTATTTATCTGAAAGGTTACTAAATGCTCTCAGCTTTGGTGTTCCGCAAGATAGAGATCGGATTTTACTGATGGGAGTTATGGATAATTCAATTATGTCTAGAAGAGTAATCGTTGTAAATAAATCGTTTGATTTTCCATGGCTAAATAATCGGCAATATGATGTTGATGCTGTAAAAAGTATGAATTGGCCTGTTAAAGAGAGGTTTGTTAAATATAGCCAGAGAGAATTCCCACAGAATGTACAAAGAGAACTAACTATTAAACATTGGTTTGATCAAAATGATGTTAATCATCATCCAAACCAAAGGGATGTATTTAAAGTAAAAGGTGGACTACAGAGGATACAAACTATTGAAGAAGGAGATACAAGCAGAAAGTCATATAAACGACTTCATAGGTGGCGTTATTCTCCAACAGCGGCATATGGAAATAATGAAGTACATTTGCATCCAAATAAAATAAGAAGAATAAGTGTTGCTGAAGCAATGGCGATTCAATCATTACCTGCATGGTTTGAGCTACCTGCCGATGTGTCATTAACAGCGAAGTTTAAAATGGTGGGAAATGGAGTTCCTTTTCTAATGGCTAAAGTAATAGCAGATAAAATTGGTATATTTTTTAATATTTCTTTATAGGAGGTTTTTGTATGGTATTCAAAAATATGACCTTTACTACGAATATTATTGAACATTTAGGAAGTGATTTGATTACAGCTCCAGAAGTGGCTTTTGTGGAATTAATAAAAAATTCTTTAGATGCTTCTGTAAACAGTTCCCAGAAAAAGGTAAATATTAGTTATTATGATTTGACAACACAGATAAATAGTAAAGATTTATTGGCTGAGTTGGATGATAGTATCTTTAATATAGTACCAGATAAATATAGAAATAAACCCTTGTTTTTGATAGAAGATTTGGGCAATGGAATGAATGAAGAAACACTTGAAAACGGTTTTTTATCAATAGGTACAGATATAAAAAAGAAAAGCAAATCGGAAGGTAATATTATTTTAGGAGAAAAGGGGATTGGTAGGTTAGCGACACAACGTTTAGGGAAATTCTTGATGGTAGAAACTGCGTCAAAAGAGGAGAATCACTCTAATATTGTTGCCATTTCCTGGGAGGATATATTATCAAGTAAGGATATAACTAATTTAAAAGTTCCGTATATTAATAAGGAAAAATTAGCCGAGTCTTATACTAGATTATGGATTTTTGATGTTAATGAGGCAGACTTAATCAGAGAAGGCGGAAAGATAGAATTATTTAAAGACTATAGTCAAGTTGTATTGAATTCTGATTTGGATAATGCAGTATGTTTTTTGATTTCACCATTTAGTAACAATTCTTCAGTAGAAATTAATTTTTATCATAATGGTAATTTAATAAAATATGGATTTGATAAGAAGATGCTGAATTTGGCTGAAACAATTCATGAATTTTGTATTGATACAAATGAAAGTTATGAGCTTCAACTACACCTTCAGTTGAAGATTAGACCTTGGTTAATTTATAGAATTCATAAAGCTAGTATTCTTCCGCAGTCGGAATTTGTAAAATACAAGCGAAATACAGAAGAATACCGAGAGTTATTAAAAAAATATGAGAATAAATTTAGGAATAGCTTTGATTATTATGTTACAGAAAATGAATTAATAGAGTATTTAGTAAGAGATGCTAAACGAGATTATGGTATTACAGATAAGAGTGATAACGAAGAAACAACAAACTTTCTAAAACATAGATTAATTAATGATTTAAATAAATTAAAAAATATATTTCCAATTAAAGGACAAATTTTTTCGTATAAAAAAGATATATCGTCATGTAAAGTGGCATTAGAATTTTGCAAAACAAATGAATATATTGCTAAAGATATTCAGAATTTTTTGCAAATGTACAATGGGATCAAATTGTATAGAGATTATTATAGAATAGGATTTTTAGGCAATAAAGATAATGATTGGCTAAAACTACAGCAATATAGGACATTGGGACATCAATTTTATAGATTTAACTTAGGAACGATTATTGGAGAAATATCTATTAATGACCAAAATCAATTATATATAAGAGAAATTAGCTCAAGATTAGATATTAATAAAGGTGATATAGCAAACACGTTTATGAAGATTGTTGAGAAAGTTTGTAATGCTTATTTCTATAAATTCAATGGTGCTCTAAATGAAATGGTAAAAGATATATTATCTGATGAAGGATGGTTGCAGGGCAATATAAAGCAAAATGTATTAAAAGAAGAAAATACAAATAAATTATTACTAAAGCAGAATCGAGAATTAAAAAATAAAATTGATAAGACAAAAGAAATTCTACTTCAATTGGAAAGTACTAATGATGGATTGAAAATAATAAGTGATAAAAATTACAATATAGCAATTGACACACTTGAAATGACAGTAGAACATTTTAATAAAACTGAAAGTATTATTGAAAGTAATGGTAAATTATTAAACGAAGCCAAGGCCGGATTAAATAGAATTGAAATTGAAGCTTTTAATAACTATAAACTGATGGCAAATGGACTAATAACAGAAACAATTACACATGAATTACATTCATTAGTTAGTACTAATGGATCTTATAATATTGACAAATATTTTAATGCACTGACAGAGTATTTATGGGAAAATAGTATGGAACTATACAATACTAAATTACTACCAATAAAAGATACTTTTGATAATGTTCTAGAATCGTTAGAAAATGTCTCTGATTTATATAAATTTTTAGAAAATACTTTTATTAAAAATAATAGTTCAGATGAGTATGAACTTGTAAATATCCAGGAAATTGCTGAGAATATTAAGAAACGATTAACCAATGATTTGAAAAAACAAAAGATAGATATTGTATGCTCTGATACCAATATAAATTGGTATTTGCCTAAGGGTGTTTTGCTACATGTACTGTATAATTTAATTAATAATGCAAAGTATTGGATCGATTTTAGACGAAAGAGAGCAGTAAGTGATAGAGAGTTTGAATCAAGTAATTCCGATTATATTTTAATTGAAAGTGAAGGGATCGATGCTATTGTTGTATCAGATACTGGGACTGGAGTAAAAAGTGATATGGAAAACATACTATTTGAACCATTACAATCTGGTAAAGGACCTGATGGTCGAGGAATGGGACTATACATTGTAAAAAAACTGTTGATGTCGTTTGGTGCAAAAATAGATTTATTAGAAGATCGAAATATATATGGAAATAGATATAAATTTATGATAACGGTACCAGAAGATTGTATAAATTAAAGGAGATATGCAGAATGGATAAAGTATCGCTTTCAGAGTGCTATATGCTTATGGGGATACAGAAAATAATTTATATTGAGGATGATATTAAATGTGAAGTATCAAAAAATGCAATATTATATGATATTTTGCATTTAAATGAAGATGAACAAAGGGAAATTTGTTATGAAATTTCAAAAGTATCTTTAGATTTGGCAAAAAAGATAGAATTAATATTGAATAAAATGCAAGTAATAAATAATGATTGGGCAGCAATACCAGAAAGAAATATCGAATGGTTTATAAAAAAACAGGATTTAGGAGAGGTTCAAACAATATACGACCAAATTCTATCAAAAGATACAGAAAAGTGCAAGGAAATTATTGAAAAATATGCAGTTGGAATTAAAAGTTCAACAATTTTTGAACCTTCCATAGCATTATCATATGATATCAATGGATGTAGAATCCCAATTAGATTGTTAAGCGATTTTTATGTGGAAAATCAATCTTTTTTAATGAAAGAAATATGTATATGTATTGAAAAGAAGCAGAATTTTGTATGCATCATTGATGATCAACTTGGAGATCAAAAAGATTGCAGTCAAGAGGTGATAAGGTTTATATGTGATAAAATACCACAAGCAAATGAATATGGAACATATATTTTGCTATCATCAAAAGGTAAGAAACATTATGCGAGATATGATAGTAGTATATACGTTGATTATATTGAAAAAGATAAAAAAAATCCGGAATTGTTTATAAAAACTATTATAGGTGCATTAGTCAGAAGTAACTATAGTGCATTGATAGGAAGGATTAAAACTAATAAAGTATATGCTGTTAAAGAAGCATTTGATTATGCACTTAATAATAAAAATATTGCATGTTATTTGGCAGGAATGGCAAAGGAGGAGGGAATTACTAATTTTGAACTAATGCAAGAATGGCTAGAGTTACGTGAAAGATACTATTGGAGATCTGAAAAAAATGAGAATGAGATTAAAGGTATTATTAGTTTATCAAGTCTATTAAATGAACTTAATGAAGAAGCCGAATTAGAAAAATTAGAAATTGAAGACTCGGGAGATATACGAACGTTTGAGGAATATGACTATGATATTAATAAATTTTATAAGACAATAAGACCAGGTGATATATATTGTATTGAGAGTGATGGTAAAGAATATTATTATGTTCTTATTGGACAAGAGTGTGACTTCTCATTACGAAAAGTGAAAGGGAAAATACGGAGAAAAAATACAGATTGCATATTATTAGCATTGGAAATATTACCCCAAATATATATCCCCAAGAAAGATCAATCTAATAGTTATGAAAAAATAATATTAGGAAATTTTAAATGCCGTAATGGCGAGTATGTCTCAATTAGGATTGACTGTTGCCATTCATACACAATAGATGATTCAGTTTTAGATTTGTGTTCTTATAGAAATACTGGTGATGCATTTTTGGATTTATTAGAACCTTTAGGTGCTGATAAAAAGTATATGTTAACCTCAGCAATGAGAACAAGGTATATTGAGCTTCAAAATAGATATAAGGATATTGAAGATCTTAAACAAACAATTCAAGGAGTTTTAAGTTTTGATCTTATTAAGGATAAGATTCTGGATGCTGACGGTAAAATATTATCGTTAACTGATTATAGTAAAAATTCAAATTACATAGAATTTCCTGTTCGTCGAATTTGTAGACTAAAAAGATATGTAACATTATTAAACAAAATGTATTCTGAGTACCAATGGCGAATGGCATTTGATACTATTAACTTAGATAATGTCGAAAATGTAAATATTGAAGTGAGTGTTGGTGATGGGCAAAGAGAAAAGATTATGGCTGGTTTACAATTAACCAATAATCGAAGTAAAAATGGTGAGAGAGAGAAAAGAAGGTGGTATGTTAATAAACGTGATATAATACAGTTGCTTAAAAACAATGGTATAGGACCTGAGACAATAGAAGATGTACCAGATTGTGAAGGGAAGCTGATACTAGATAAGAAGAGTGATAAATTTCAAAATGGAAATCTTATGTATAAAAAAATATGTGAAGAAAATAGCATACATAGACTAGAATTTTTTATGGTATAACATATTGACCATGTCTTCTCCAAGGCCTTCTATATAAAACCTTAGATGAATCTCAATAGAAACATTTGATTGAAAAGTATATTAAATCGCAAAAAACTGGATGACATCTATGAATGTAGTGATATGTCATTAAGAAATCATTAATGATAAGTATAATTAGAGCATATTATTTACTAAAACTTTGGAGAGGGGTTATTTGTAAGAGTTTAAACATTAAAATAAATAAAATCTTAATTGTGGTATTGAAATAATCAGCTGGCTCCTGCAAATTACCTGCCATATATATCCGATGATTGCAAATCTTATATTGAGGCGCCTTAACGTAGCCCACTTTGTTGCCTGTAACTAATTACATCTGAAAATACATGACGATACCTGATAATTGAAAACCATCGCCCAATAACTGATATCGCATAAACCAAGATAATAGCATATATTCTTAACCTATCTTGGCGACTATCGCCTATCCATAAGATACATGAAAAGAGCATCAGCCCTCAAGCTGATGCTCTTAATCTTTCTACAGCGGATAACGGGAATCGAACCCGCACTGCAAGCTTGGGAAGCTCGCGTTCTACCATTAAACTATATCCGCATAAATCTATTTTATAGCATTCTTCTCAATTGTCAATACACTGCTTTAAAATCAAGTCTAATTTCATTTCAAAATTAAATCCAATAATAAGACTAAAAAAATAATATATGGAAATAATATTTATGTAATTTGCAAATGCATTTCCCATGACTGGAAGCCTTGGAAAAACGGTACATTAATATACATCCCGGGGGATTTAAAATTATTCAGCAAGGTAAATGTGAAAGGTATAAATAAATTATTATCAGAGAAGAATATTATCGAGGTGATAACAGTGAAGAAGAACAAATTTTCTGAATTTTTTAAGGGAAAGGGTTATTATGTTCTATTATTTATCGGTGTGGTAGCAATCGCTGCAGTTGCTCTCATCGGATCACAGCTTTCCTCAAATCAGAGTAATGAGGGAAAACAATTTGTGGATCTGAATGATACCGGTAATGACACAGCAGCCAAAGATGATAATAATCAATTGGCTGAAAATAACCCGGTGTCGGAGGATGTTGCTAATAACGGAAGTAATAAATCCAATGATGTCGCTGCAAAAGATAATCCAAGTAAGGATGTTGCAAGCAATGAAGTAGAATATGAAGATTATTCTGCAGGAAAGGCAAATGATAAACAGCAGGCTAAGGCTTCCGATAAGGATGCAGCGAAGGCCGAAGATGCTGCTGTTGCAACAGCAGGCAATACGGTAAAGTCGGAAAAATCCGCTATAGAGGCACTTTCATTCAATTCGGATAAAGGACTTCTGTGGCCTGTTAAGGGTAATGTGATTATGGACTACAGCATGGACCATACTACCTATTTCGCTACATTAATGCAGTATAAGTGCAATCCGGCAATCATATTAGATGCCAAGGTTGGTACGGATGTTAAAGCTGCTACCGACGGTATTGTAACTGCGATTGATAAAAACAATGAAGAAACCGGCTATACTGTAACAATGAATATTGGAGATGGCTTTAACCTGATTTATGGCCAGCTTGATAAGGACAAGACCTCCCTAAAGGTTGGAGATAAGGTTAAAGAGGGTGATGTAATCGGAACAGTTTCAGAACCTACCAAGTATTATACGGTAGAAGGAAGCAATCTTTATTTTGAAGTTACAAAAAAAGATGAAGCAGTAAATCCTATGTTATATCTTCGCTAAGAAGGAACGAATAAGAAACGAGTGAGAATGACTTTGGTCAGTCTCACTCGATTTAGTTTGGACAACTTTATGATTACATAACAATATATTAAATTGTTATTGATATAAATATCCTTTCAGCCTGAGTGCTTCATTGATCCGGTTCAGTGTCTCTTCGGAATCTGCTTCTACAGTATGCTGGTGAATTCCATCGGTTAATTCTTTCAGGGGAACAATTTTCTTTTCCCTTACTTTATCGACAAAGTCATATACATCCTGACGATTACGTATAATTAATGCGGTAGTGATTTCGCCGTAGATTTCATGAGTAACAAGAACATCCAATATCTTGCCGCCGTTATCCACAATCGTACAAAGCTCATCCTCAATCTGCTCCGTGGTATGTCTTACTTTAAATATCCGCTTTACCTGGGAAGAATCAGCTTGATAGATTAGGTAACCCTTTGTAGTTGAAATGATGTTGATGTCGGAGGCCCTAAGTAGTGCGATATCCTGAACGATGACCTGACGGCTCACACCAAGACGGCGGGATAGCTCTCCACCGGAAATCGGTTCGCCATTCTCTTTTATTATTTTAGCCAGTTGTTCTCTTCGTTTGCTGCCTTCCATCTTAACCACCTTCTCACAATTGCTTTATTGACGAATAGCTTCTATAACATATATAATATTGTTGTTAATTATGGGTATAAACCATAATAACTGCAACAATAATTATATACTGAGAGACACTAATTGGCAATGTTTTTTGGCAGAAGATATTGGAAAAGAGGATAAGAGATGTTTCGTTTATGGGCTAAAGTATTTAAGGATAATCGAATGGTTAAGGATATGGTGGTATGCAATGACAACGAGGAATTACGCAGAACTCAGAAGATATTTATGGCCATTGACGAAATCTGCCATGCTTATGATTTATCGAAGCCGATCTGGTTGAATGTTACAGTGGAGGATTTTAGAAAGCACGACAAAACCAGATTTACTAAGGATAATTTTATTGAACAGATTGATTTTGATTACCTTGAAATCCATGTAATTGAGGAAGATTAACTTGTATAATATTCGTTTCTTTCATTTGATTTAGAAGGAAATATGTTCTATGGGAAAGGCCCGGTGTTTTCGATGCTTCGTAAATATATCATGATAGCGGATATACTACTACTTGGAATATGTCTGGCTTCCTGCCATAAAGAGAACGGTCAAGATTCATTAGGGGTTAATGGAAAGACTCAGCTGCATAGTAAAATTACATTAGAGGATGTGACCGCTGCGGCAAATAACAAAGAGCAGTGCCCAGCTACAGATCGTAGTACAGAAATTACTAGTAAGCCGGATAAACCGACTGGAACGGTTAAATCATTGAATGTAGAAATAGGGGGAGGATCCATGGAAGAAAAGGAACGTAAAGAATCTGAAAGCTTTTATTATGAGAAATTATCCGATAAGATAATAGACAGAATTAACGGTAAATCCTATAAGAAGAATTGCGATATTTCTTATGAGGAGCTTCGTTATGTAAGAGTTCTTTACTGGGGCTTTGATCAGCAGACTCATGATGGTGAGCTGATTGTCAATCAGTCGATTGCAGAGGATGTTATTGATATTTTCAAAGAATTGTATGATAAAAAATATCCGATTGAACAAATGGTTCTGGTGGATGATTATGATGCAGATGATAATGCTTCAATGGCTGCGGATAATACCTCTTCCTTTAATTACCGAACGGTAGATAGTATGGAACATTTATCTCTGCACAGCTACGGACTTGCGATTGATATTAACCCTCTATATAACCCGTATGTAAGAACAATGAATGGGAAACCTCAGGTATTGCCTGAGAGCGGAACAAAGTACGC
>JAEWMT010000077.1 GCA_023393095.1 Bacillota bacterium | reverse complement strand
TAGGATCTATATTAATATTCAATTTATCAAAAAGTTTTTTCGCTTCCGCGTTCATTCTGGCATCATCAATCAGCTTACCTTTCATGAACTCTCTACCGATAAAGATATTCTGTGCCACGGTGAGGTGCCCCATCATGTTAAGCTCTTGGTGTACGATTACGACGCCCGCATCCTGTGCTTCCTTCGGATTGTTAAATTCCAGTTCCCTTCCTTCATAGGTAATGCTTCCGGAATCCTTTCGATAGATACCTGTCAACACTTTCATCAGCGTTGATTTTCCGGCTCCGTTTTCACCCATAAGTGCGTGAACTTCTCACTTTTTTACATCAAAATCCACATGATCCAACGCATGCACACCCGGGAAGGATTTATCTATCCCTTTCATAGTTAAAATTACCTCGCCCATGTTCTCACCTTCCTTTTGGTTTATGCTTTTGGGCAATTTATAATAATCTTTAATGTATGAATATTATATTTCCTATTAGTAAATAATTTAATAGAATATCCTTCTCAAAATGGTTAAAATTTTACTGAATTAAAAAAGAGCACTTACACCTCAGCTTTTTAGCTGATTGGTAAGTGCTCTAGATAGCCTGTGTACCTAGGAGGCATAGGAAGTCCCCGCACACACAGATTTGATTAGCTTTTATTATAAATCATTTATTTTTATTAACTTCCCAAGTTTGATTTCCCCAGAATGGAAATAATAATTTTTGATTTTCTTTCGTATACATATTTTCTTTTGTAATTAACTCCGAACCCGAATCGACATTTTTCTTAACATTCTTACCTGAGACCAGATTAATTGCTTCTTCTATTCCAAGATACCCCATGTTAAAAGATTTTTGTATCATTATTCCTTGAAAGACCCCTTCTTCCAAAAGCTCAATCTCTTCAATAGAGCTATCAAATCCAATTACTTTAACTTTACCTGTAAGACCAAGTGCCTTGATTGCTCTGGCTGCACCAACAGAAGAATATTCATTCAATCCGGCGATCATGGTGATATCCGGGTGCTGTTTGAGTAATTCAACTGTTATAGTATAGGCTTTACTACTGTCCGAATCACAGAAGACAACATCAACAATTCTATTTTCATCTTCTTCTAACCCGTAACGAAGTCCTCTCTCACGTTCAATTGCAGTGGAAGAGGTTTTAACATGTCCCACTATTGCTATCTTGGTATTATTCACAATGAAGGTCTTCATATATTGACCCATCTTCCTGCCAGCAATATAATTGTCCGTTGCCACAAGTGCATCTTGTATATTTTCATTAGTGACAGAATCAATATATACCAATTTTATTTTGTTTTTAACAATTTCTTTCGCCTTCGCAGTTGTTTCGTTGTAATCAGAAGGAGATAGAGCAATCGCATCCGGTTTCTGCCCAATCGCCCAATCAATCAGCTCATTCTGTTTCTTGTAATCTTCTTCTGCATTAGGAGCAACTACCGTTAAATCTACATCATACTCCTTAGCTGCCATCTTAGCACCACCAATTAAAGCAGACCAGAACTCATTTGAGTTATCAATTGTTTTGGGTATATATATAATTCGGATCGGTTCGTCTGATTTTAGATTATTCTCAATAATTTTGAAAATACAAGGTATCAGAATACAAAGGAAAAGGATAATGCTTATCATTATAATTTTATTCTTTTTCATCATATCCTCCCTGTATCTTCTTTTTGGGAATTGTTATTGTGGCTGTTGTACCTTCTCCAGGAACACTTTCATAAGAAATACCATAATTCTTTCCATAATAAAGTTGAAGCCTCATCTGCACATTATAAACACCGACTCCATTTGATTTAAAGCTGATTTTACGTTCATCAAATATATGAGACAGTGCTTCTTCTGTCATTCCTACCCCATTATCACTAATTTTAATTATAATATCATCACCCTCAGCATAACCACAAACTCGAAGAAGGCACATTGTATCCTTAAATTTAATGCCATGATAAATTGCATTTTCAACAATGGGCTGAAGAATCAGTTTTACAATCTCATATTGATATATGTTCTTGTCTACATCAATTTCGTATTCCAATTTATCCTTATATCTCATCTTTTGTATCGTTAAGTAACTCTTTATATAGGCAACTTCCTGCTCAATTGTGAATACCTCGTTCTCATTGCTAATACTTTGGCGTAATAATTTTGCGAGGGATGAGGTCATAAGCACCACCTCTCCGGTCTTATTTCCTTCAGCCATCCATATAATTGAATCCAGTGTATTATAGAGAAAATGTGGATTAATTTGAGCCTGTAATGCCTTTAATTCATTTTTTCTCTTTTGCTTTTGCTCAAAAATATTTTCTTCCATTAATTTTTGGATTTCTGCAATCATAATATTAAATGACTTACTAAGACTTCCTATTTCGTTTTTCGATCTAACTTCAATATTAGCAAGATCAAAATGCCCCTTTTCAACCTCTTTCATTGAATTCTTCAGTTTCTTGATCGGTTCAGTAATTCTGGCCGAAATGAATGCAGAAGCCAGCACTGCTGCTAACAGTAATATTGCAGTTACCAAAAGATATATTATTTGAGTTTGTGTTTTGTTCTTCATCAGTTCTGATTCATAAACAACACCAACAATGGTCCATCCCGTCTTTTTTGAGGTTGAAATGGTATACAGTTTACTTTCGTCACCCTCGTTTGTAACAAAATAGTTCTTCTTATTATTCAGAACTTCCTCAATCCGTTCTGTCTTAAGTCCGCTGTAAAGCAATTGCTGTTGGGGATGATATATGATATTGCCATCACGATCCAGAATAAAAACATATCCCTTTTCGCCGAGACTATTATTTTCACATAAATCATTAATAACGTTGTAATTTAAATCAATGAAAAATATGCCGGAAGGCTGCATATAGTTTGTATTAATACTTTTACTCAATGTTACAACCCATTTATATTGATTTTTGATCACATTCTGCACATGTGATGAAGATAATGCAATATGATTCGGATTTAGGAAAGCATAGCGATACCAATTTAAATCAAATAGAGAAACATTTTTATTAATGCTATCTTTCCCGTTATTTATAATATATTTACCGTTACCAGAAATTACGGCAATATTGCATATATCCTGCCTTGCTTCCATAATCGTTTTGAATTTATCTAAAATAGCTTTATATAAGGAAGATTTTTGGGCATTGGTCAGAGCATCATTAAATAAATATTCCTTAACATCTTCATTTTTAGTTACCAAGGTTGATATATTCTCCATATAATTAATATAAGAATCAATATCCGCATTCACCTGCTTTATTAGCTGAGTGGTATTATCTATCGAGTTATCCAAAACTGTATCTTCCGTATAATTTAAAGAAATAAACAAAAAGATCAGCAATGAGAAAACAATTAATACCGAAAAGAAAAACAATATTGTTAGCCGAATGCTTTTAAAATGATGTAAAACTACATTCCGCCTTCTTTTTTTATTCAAAATGGTTACCTCTTCTCCTTGGCATATTCAGATGGAGTCTTTCCAGTCATCTTTTTGAATGCAATACTAAAATAATGGGGATCACTAAATCCTACTTTTTCTGCAATTTCATAGTTCTTTAAATCAGTGCTTTCTAATAACTCTTTCGCCTTCTGCATCCTAATTCGGGTAAGCACTTCCATAAAGGTTTCACCGGTTACATTTTTAAAAATGGTACTGAATCTACTTGCACTTATACTAAGGTATGAACAAACCGAATTAAGATTCAACTCAGTATCAGCATAATTCTTTTCAATATAATCCATCGCTAATAAAGCTTGTTTTTTGCCGCCTATGTTCTTCTGTATTTCAAGCTCGTCTGTTACCTGATAACAATATTTTTTAAGTAACTCCATTGTTTTACCTAACGTTTTCGAATTAGCGATTTCTGTAAGTAATTGATTTCTTAGCGTATAAATATTGCTTCCTTCCAATACAGAGACCTTTAATATATTATTTATGGCAATAATTATCTGCTGCAGATATAAATGACTTCTATTCTTATCTGTCAACAACGTTTTTAGAACAGCTTCAATATCCTGTAGCACATCATCAATATTAGATTTCTCATTTAATTTGATTGCTAATATCAGAGAATCTATATTACCTTCTAAATGAATGCCTCCACTTGATTCCTGCAAATGATTTTGGCGTTGAACTACATCTTCCATATCAATGATACTGTTTTCTCCAAACAGATACTGATATTTCATTGAATTTTCAGCTTCTTCATAGGATCTGTGAATATCCTTCGAATTTCTTACATTTCTTCCAATACCAATCGCAACTCCGAATTTCATAAATTGCATTATCTTGCTGCTTATTTCTGAACAAATATTTCTTACTTCCGTTTCAAAAATCATCGATTTACTTTTCATAAATAAAAGAAGTACTCTGTTATCATTACCCAGACTTGCTATCCCCGCTTGATAATGTTCTAATATCTCATCACAGATATTGTAAACGGCAAACGTCATTAACGAGCTCTGCTGCTTCATATATTCTTCAGAATTAGAAATTTCCTCATTAAAATCAATCTCCACGATCGCTACCCTATAATTAGAAGCATCTAATTTTATATTAATTTCTTGGAGATCTTTGTTATTCTCTTCTTCTGTCTTACTTCCCTTAATTAGATCATTCAATACTTTAGATTTAATTAGAAGCTTATTCTTATGATAGGTTTCATTTAGCTTACCGAATTTCTCTGCTTCCTCTTTTTCCTGATCCATTTTCCCCTTTAGATTTGTTAATATCTCAGATAACTCAAAAGCAGTAACCGGTTTGAGAAGATATTCTTTTACATTATACTTAATTGCTTGTTTCGCATATTCAAAATCATTAAATCCACTAAAAATAATAATATTTATATTCTTAAAATTGTTATAGATGAATTTACTTAATTCCATACCATCTACAAATGGCATACAAATATCTGTCAGAACAACATCAATCGAATTTTTCTCCAGAAACTCGATCGCTTCTTTTCCATTCTGACAGCTGCCAGCAAGTTCATATCCAAGCTCGCCCCATTTTATATTTTCGCTAATAGCTTCTCGTACAAGCACCTCATCATCAACGATTAATACTCGATACATACTAACACCCCCCAAAATTTTTACTAAATAGGGTACTATATTATAATAATATAGTACCCTAATAATTTTGTCTATAACATGGTTACATGATTTATTTGGTTATTGTTCCATCTAAATCCCAAAGATCTTCCCAACCTTTCGCACCTTCCCATAAGAAAACCTGCCCTTTAATTAATCGGTTGTTTTTATCAATCGTTTTTAAAATAGCCATTTCTTCATCGGTTAACGGATCCTCTGTAGTACATTTTAAATTACTTACATATTCCATCTCATGAATGGAAAACGGAATTGGAGTCTGTCCTCTTTGTACTGCCCATTTTAAGCAGATAACTGCAGGGTGTACATTATGCGCCTTTGCAATCTCAACCAGCTCGGGCACCTGAATATCAGCAATATCATCCTCTGTTTTATCACGATCCGGTCTGGTAGGGGAACCGATGGGGCAAAAACCAATCGGCTGTATCTCATGTGCAATACAATAATCAAATAATTCCTGCTGCTGGAAGCATGGATGTAATTCCATCTCAATTGCCACTGGTTTAATTCTGCAAAGAGGAAGAACTGCCTCCAATTTCGGAATAGTCATATTAGACATACCAATATATCTCACAAGTCCCATATCAACTAATTTCTCACATTGTCTCCATGTGCTCATAAATTCATCTACACTGAATGGTTTTGAATCTGGATTACGGGAATCTGCGTCGCAACCCGGTGCATGATAATTCGGGAATGGCCAATGCACAAAGAAGAGATCCATATAATCTAATTTTAAGTCTCTTAAACTTTTCGCACAGGATAGCAGGACATCTCCCTTTCCATGCATATCGTTCCATACCTTTGTTGTGATGAATAATTCTTCTCTTGTTACTGTACCCTTGTTAAATGCCGACTGGAATACTTCACCAATCAGATCTTCATTTCCATAGACTGCTGCACAGTCAAATAAACGATAACCTACTTCAATTGCTCCACCAACTGCAGCAGAAACCTGCTCTGGTGTGAAACGGTCGGAACCAAAGGTTCCCATTCCTATTGCAGGCATGTATTCGCCTGTGTATAATTTTCTCTGGGGTACTGTTTTTGGATCAATAAATGTTGCCATAATAAACTCTCCTTTTCTTTTTTTATTCAAATTTTAGTAATAGCTGAATTGTTATATTTATATTAGTACTTTTTCAACCTTAATCTGAGGTAATAATTCCTGCATATCTTTTTTGATAAAAAATCCTGTTTCCATACGCATTGCGTTTGCTGCTGATATTGCACTGGCAAGCTTGATGGTCTCTTCCATAGACATTCCTCGTGAGAAGCCAACAGCAAAACCGGCAATCATGGAATCTCCGCAGCCTACGGTATTAACAGCTTCAATCTTTGGTACAATAGCTCGGTAGACGCCTTCATTACAAGCGATTAGTGAACCATCGGAGCCGCAGGATATTACAACTACTTCTATTCCTGATTTTTGAAGGCTAACTGCTGCATGAATGATATCTTCCTGGCTACTTAGTTCTTTCCCAGTCAGCATTTTGATTTCATCCATATTAGGCTTGATCATGGTAGGCTTTGCTTCAATGGACTCTTGTAGTAATGTACCACTGGTATCCAATATAATCTTTTTATTATGCTGTTTGGCAATCCTTATCATGTCTTTATATATCTGGCTGTCCACACCCTTTGGTACACTTCCCGAGATAGCAACTACGGAACATTCATCCACCAGATCGATATACTTCTTCAGCATTTCTTCCTTATTATCATCCGTTACAAAAACACCCGGTTCCAAGAACTCCGTCTGTGTCTGATTTGCTTCATCATAGATGTTAATACAGGATCTGCTTTCTCCGCTGATATGCACGAAGTCACTATTAATATTCTGACCTTCCAGCACTTCTACAATATAATTTCCTGCATGTCCACCAACAAAACCGGTTGCCGTTACTTCTTCACCTGCAATCACTGCAACCCTGGATACATTCAAGCCCTTACCGCCAGCAGAATAGCTACATTCCTTTACTCTATTTACATTACCTGGTTTGAAATTCTCCACAACATATCTTTTATCAATCGCTGCATTTAATGTTACCGTTAAAATCATATCTAATTCCTTTCCTTGCTAATCTTCATTTACCAGCAAGATTTTACCGTTTACAGCACCTGGTACCTTAAATAACTGGAATGCCTCCTGTGCTTTACTCATAGGGAACTTCTGTGCAATTAAAGCCTGATCGAATTTTAATTGCCCTGTTGCAAAATAGTGAGCGGTTAATTCCCACTCTTTTCCTGGGAACGGAGCACTGTAGGACATCCAAGAACCTGTTAATTTAAATTCCTTACGATTCATGTTTTCCCAAAGTTTCTGTGAGAACTCCAGTGTAACATGAGGAGTACCAATAAAGCATACATGGGCTTTATTTGCTGCCAATTCAAACGCCATATACATAGTAGGTGCTGCTCCAGCTGTTTCAAAAACATAGTCATAGCCTTTACCTTCGCTATATTCCATCGCTTTATCCATGAAGCACTCTTCTTTAGTATTTACTACTTCATCTGCACCGAGGCGTTTAGCAAGTGCAAGTCTTTCATCATTAATATCAAATACTACAACTTTCTTGGAGCCGAAGATTTTTGCCCATTGCATCGTGAATAACCCGATGGTTCCTCCACCTAAGATTGCAACATTTTTTCCACCCTGGTAATCATTTTGCAATAATCCATGGAGTGCAACTGTGGAAGGTTCAAACATTGCTCCCTGCTCATAAGAAACACTTTTATCAAAAACAACTGCATTTTTCTCCGGTATTACCACATAATCTGCATTGCTGCCCTGCTCTCTAGAACCAATAAAGCTATAATGCTTGCATAAGGAGTAGTTACCATTCTGGCAGTCATCACAGGTCATACAGGGAAGCAGAGGCGCTCCGGAAACTCTATCCCCAACTTTAACCTTGGTAACCCCTTCACCAATCTCTACAACATCTCCAGAAAATTCATGCCCTAATACAATTGGATAGAAATGTACACCATTATGCAATACACGTGGAATATCAGAACCGCAGATTCCGGAAGCTTTTACTCTTACTTTCACTGTACCGGGTTTTGTTACCGGTTCTTCATAATCTATATAACGTACATCTTCATTTGCACAGACCACAGCTGCTTTCATCCTCAACATCTCTCCTTCATGGTATTTTTTAAATTTTCATATATCGTTAAATATGTTTTATAACTTTGTTCATAAATTGCATGATGTTCCATATTAGGTTCATGATACCTTTTCACTTTGACGGTCAGCTTCACCGCTTCTTCAAAGTCACGGTACATTCCGACACCAACACCCGCTAAAATAACTGCCCCAAGTGTTGTTGCTGTATCGGATGACGGCACTGCAATCGGTTTGCCAGTAATATCTGATTTGATTTGTGTCCATAATAGGGAATTTGCCGATCCTCCCATGGCTCTGAGTTCTCCAACCTTTGCTCCTGCAGATTCAGCAATATCTAGATTATGCTTTAGGGAAAAAGCTACTCCTTCCATAGAGGCTCTTACAAAGTGTCCCTTTGTCTTACTATAGTCTAGTCCGTAATAAACTCCCTTTGCATCGACATCCCATATTGGGGATCTTTCACCAGCCATATATGGCAGAAATATCATACCATCGCTACCGGGATTCACCTTATTGGCAATATCGTTAAGAAGTTCAAGTGATGATCTTCCCGTCCGTTTTCCTTCTTCTCGTTCGTAGTCAGCAAATTCTCGTTCGAACCAGCGCATTACTCCACCACCACCAGTGGTACCGCCCTGAAGCAGCCATTGATTCGGGACAGCATGAAAGCTTAAAATCAGTCTGGGATCTGCACTATATTTATCTAGGCAGATGCTCATACCTCCTGCCTGTCCGCCCTGTTCCTGAGTCTCATAGGGGTGGATTACTCCCGCTCCAAGTGTACCACAGGCAGCATCCAAACCTCCTGCAACAACCGGAGTTCCAACAGCCAGACCGCTAAGCTCCGCCGCTTCTTTATTCACATAACCTACGACTTGATGACAGTCGTAAATATCGGGAAGAAAATCCATTGGAATTCCAAGACGTTTACACATTTCCTCATTCCAGGTGCCGGTATGCATATCAAAACAATGCAACCCATAGCCCTGGGACTTATCTTGACTTAGCACTCCCGTGAGACGATAAACAATAAAACTGTTTGACTGTAATATTTTATAGATATTTTTATAAATCTCCGGCATATTTTCCTTATACCAGATTATCTTGGCAGTCGTATAAGGAGCCTGAAGGGAATTGCCTGCTACCTTAAATATGGCATCTTCTCCGATTTCCTTATTTAAGCGGTTACAAATATCACTCGCTCTGGAATCCATCCAAATCGGTGTATTTGTCAGCACTTTACCAGCCTTATCAATTGCTATCGCAGACCAGCTCTGTCCATCAACCCCAACTCCTGCAATCTCTTCACTATCAATACCAGCTTTTTGTATTGCGGCTTTTATTGCCAAGTAAACTGCTTCCCACCATTCATCCGGATTTTGTTCTGCATAACCCGGTTTTGGATAGTAAACCTGATAATCTCCATTTTCAGTGGCGATAACTTCGCCCTGACGATTAAAAATAGCTATCTTGCAGGCGCTTGTAC
>JAEWMT010000051.1 GCA_023393095.1 Bacillota bacterium | reverse complement strand
GAATAATGTTGACGGCCTCAGAGTAAGAGATAAGGCTACAACGGATTCTGATATTGTTGATCACATTGCGGATGGAGAAGAATTAGAGGTCATTAATTCCTCCGTATCATCAGATGATAAGGATTATAGTGACTGGGTAAAGGTTAGCTTGGATAGTGATTCCAAGAAGGGTTCAGCTGCATTTGTTGCAAAGGAGTATGTTAATATATCTTTTGAACTAACCCATGCAGTGTCCATTAAGGAATTAAAATTAGGAAGTGGTGTTTCCAATACCCGTGCTAATTTAGTGAATATGGCTAAGCAACATTTGGGTGAGGCTTATGTATGGGGCGGAACCAGATTGGGAGTTGGAGTTGACTGTTCTGGTTTTACACAGGCATTATATAGAAAGATGGGCTACTCCATATCGAGAACCTCAAGAAGTCAGGCTCGTGGTGGTAGAACCATATCAGCTTCCCAGTTAAAGCCCGGTGATCTGGTATTCTACGGTAGTTCAAGGTATATCAGCCATGTGGCAATGTATATTGGAAATGGTCAGATTATTCATGCTAGCACCAGAAGAGACGGTATCAAGATTTCTAACTTAAATTACAGAACACCGGTAAAATGCGTTAGATATATTAATAATTAAATATTGTTTCATAAAATAATGGCCGGATTTGGGTGATCCGGCCAATTTTTTATTTTTTAAAAAAGTTAAAAATTTTGATTTTACATTCTGATGTTTCATATTTTAAAAAGGTAATGTAAAATATCATGCCATTTTAGAGGCATAAGGAATTACTTTAAATAATGTCAGTGAAAATAATTCTATAATTAGTTTGTGAAAATAATTCTCTAATTAGTTTATATTGACAGTTATTCCTTGGAATTCTATAATAGCATAATAATAAAAATTACATGAGATGATTGGATGAGGATAAAAAATGATATACGTCTTTTATATTTTAATTGCAATTCTAGCTTTAGTAATCTGGAGTATGGTGAATGAACAAAGATTACGTAAAAGATTAATCATACGTTTAAAAAATGAATGGGGTAATGTTCCTGGGGAAGAATATACTTCAGAAAAATTGGAATCACTGAAAGCATTTTATAATTCTCAAAGGAATGAACAACTGGATGTAGATGAGATCACTTGGAATGACTTGGATATGAATGAAATCTATATGATGATGAACAATACCCAAAGTTCCATTGGTGAAGAATATTTGTATGCCCTATTACGTAAGCCTTGTCTTTCAATTGATGAGTTAAAGGAGCGAAACCGTCTGATTAAATTCTTTACAAAACATGAGGATGTAAGAATTATTATACAGACAAAGCTTTTTTCTATAGGTAAATTAAGCAAGCTCTCAGTTTATGAATATATCAACCGTTTGGGGGAACTTGAGACAAAAAGTAATCTTAGTCATTATGTCATGCTTGCCGCTTTTATCCTTTCTTTGGGGTTGATTTTTGTTAATCCCGGGTTAGGCGGTATATGTACGGTACTTATTGTAATAAACAATATCGTTCAGTATTACAGGGAAAAGGCAGTAATAGAGAAATATCTTATGGTATTTGCTTATATAATTCGTTTGTTGGATGGAGTCAAGGAAATCTATAAACTTGAGATTCCGGAATTAAAAGTTTATACGGATTTACTAAAACAGGATGCGAATAAATTTAAACAGTTCAGAAAAGGCTCCATGTGGCTGACGCCAAAGCAGGCCAGCGGAGATCTGGCCGAGATGCTAATGGATTATGTCCGAATGCTAACCCATATTGATTTGATTAAATACAATTCAATGCTCCATTTTTTCAAAAATAACCGTGATACATTAAACAGAATATATAAGAACATCGGTTTACTTGACAGTATGTTAGCGGCTGCATCTTTTCGTGAAATGCTACCGATGTTTTGTGAACCGGAGTTTATAATGTCAGGCCGTCCAAAATTATCCGTAACAGATTTATATCACCCATTATTAGAGACACCTGTGATGAACTCGATTACGGAGGAACGATCAGTTTTGCTGACCGGTTCCAATGCCTCCGGTAAATCTACCTTTATCAAAACTTTGGCTATTAATGCAATTTTATCTCAGTCCATTAATACGTCGATAAGCAGCAACTACAAGGGTAGCTTCTTTCTAATTTATTCATCAATGGCACTTAGGGATAATATTTTAAGTAAGGAAAGCTATTATATTGTTGAGATTAAATCATTGAAACGAATTCTTGACAGGGTAAATGATAAATATCCAATCCTTTGCTTTATTGATGAGGTGTTACGAGGAACCAATACACTGGAGAGAATTGCTGCTTCATCAAGAATCCTATCCACCTTGGCTAGAAAGAATACCATGGTCTTTGCTGCAACTCACGATATTGAACTTACCCAGATTCTTGATAAGGATTATTCAAATTATCATTTTCAGGAGCGAATTGAAGACGATCAGATTCTGTTTGACTATAAATTATATAAGGGTAAGGCAATTTCAAAGAATGCAATTAAGCTACTTAATATGATGGGATATTCGAAGGAAATCATAGTTTCAGCGGAAAATGCGGCAGAGGAATTCCTTGTGAAGGGTGAATGGAGCAGGATACAACTGTAGAATAGATAATTGAATATAGTGTAAATAGTCTCTCTAAAAGCATGTGAGACAAAGCTCTTGTACGAGGCTTTTGAAGAATAGTAAAAGCAGCTATTCTTCAGAAATTATGCTAAAAGCATGGGTATTAGTGAAAAATCAATTCACCTTACAAATATTATGCTAACGCCCAAATTCAATATTTGGGCAGAATGGAGATCATGATGGACGTGTCTTTATATACGGACGGATCAGCTAGAGGTAATCCAGAGGGTCCGGGAGGTTATGGAGCAATTCTTATTTATATAGATTCCAAAGGAGTAAAGCATGAGCGGGAATACAGTGCCGGTTACAAGAAGACCACCAATAATCGTATGGAACTGATGGCAGCGATTGCAGGGCTTGAGGCATTGACAAAACCATGTTGTGTTACTTTATATTCCGATTCCCAATACCTGGTGAAGGCTTTCAATGAGCATTGGATTGAAGGTTGGATGAAAAAAGGCTGGAAAAGGGGTAAAAATGAACCAGTAAAAAATGTTGACCTTTGGAAACGTCTGCTAAAGGCAATGGAGCTGCATAACGTAACCTTTCAGTGGGTAAAAGGCCATAACGGACACCCGATGAATGAACGCTGTGATGTTCTTGCTACAACAGCAGCGGATGGTGTTAATCTGTTAGATGATATTCAAATGGAATAGTAGGATATAGAAAAGAACTGACTGCCTGAGGTAAAAATGTATAAACAGGCAGTCAGTTCTTTATGGATATAATATACTGTTATATTTTAAAATATTAATAATACCTCAAACGCAGGAGCGGAAGTAAAGTGTTAATACACTTGGCCCGAAGGAAGCGTTGGAGCGGAGAAATATGTATCTGCTGTGTATACAATTACAGAAACTATATAGTTTCGTAATTACCTATTATTCCATAAAAAGAGAGGTATAACCTGTCATATTATGAGCATGAGTCGTTGGAATAAAGGCAATACTTGTATTTCCGTTATAATAATGGTAGTGTCCATCTTTTACATAGACGGCCGGCCCTGTAGCAATCTGAAAATTATGATTATGTCCGTCATTTAAAGAAGTTAATCCCTCCATATAATGAAAATGTCCCGGTTGATCGGGATTACCGCTGGTAATTCCTGAATAATTGTGAGAATGCTCTACATTAAAAGAAGTCTTACCAACAAAATTATGTGTGTGAATTTCATTTTGCATCTTAAATCACCCCATAATATTTTATGAGCACTTACGATACTTGATACATGGAATTGTTCATTCGTTCATCCTATTTTCAAAATTCACACCATTGCAATAAAACAGCTTTATGATATAATTGTAATGTTGTTTTTGTTACTATAATTACAAAAGAAAGGAACTTCATCATGGCACAATTAACTCCGATGATGCAGCAATATATGGAAATCAAGGAACACTATAAGGACTGTATTCTATTCTACCGTTTAGGTGATTTTTACGAAATGTTCTTTGAGGATGCCCATACCTGTTCCAGGGAGTTGGAAATAGCTCTGACTGGCAAAAACATCGGGCAGGAAGAACGTGCACCAATGTGTGGTGTTCCCTTTCATGCGGTAGATGGATACCTTAGTAAGCTGGTAAGCCGTGGTTACCGTGTCGCAATCTGTGAGCAGGTTGAGGATCCAAAGTTTGCAAAGGGAATTGTAAAAAGAGAGGTAATCCGAATTGTAACTCCCGGAACGAATCTGAATACTCAGGTACTAGACGAATCAAAGAATAACTATCTTATGGCAGTTGTACATACAACAAATGCATTTGGCGTGTCCATCGTTGATATTACCACAGGCGATTATTATGTAACCGAGATGGATACCGAGCGTAAGCTAATGGATGAAATCTTTAAATGGTCACCATCCGAAATTATATGCAATGATACCTTTTTTGTGTGCGGAATTAATATAGAAGCATTGAAAAGTAACAGTGAAATAACCCTGACTCCACTGGAGCCCTGGTATTTTGATGATGAGATGTGTATCAGATCGCTGAAGGAGCATTTTCAGGTAGGAACGCTGGATGGCCTAGGATTAAAAGATTATTCCATCGGAGTAATAGCAGCGGGCTGTGTTATGCAGTTCTTACAGGAGACACAGAAGAATTCCCTGTCCCATATTACAAAGCTGATCCCATATACCTATGAAAAATATATGCTGCTTGATAGCTCCACGGTACGTAATTTGGAGCTAACGGAGACAATTCGAGAGAAACAGAAGAAGGGATCTCTTCTCTGGGTTCTGGATAAAACGAAAACAGCCATGGGGGCTAGGCTGTTACGAAGCTACATGGAGCAGCCCCTCATTGATTACGATATGATAAATCGGAGGCTTGATGCAGTCAGCCAGTTAAAGGATAATATGATAACCAGGGAGGAAATCAGGGAATATCTTAATCCTGTATACGACCTGGAACGAATAATGAGTAAAATCAGTTATAAAAGTGCTAATCCGAGGGATTTAATTGCGTTTAGTTCTTCATTATCCATGCTTCCTCATATTAAATTTCTGATGCAGAATTTTGATGCAGATGTACTTAAGGAAATCTATGAAGAACTTGATCCCCTTGAAGATATTTTTGACCTGATTGGAAAAGCAATCGCAGAGGAACCGCCTTTGAATGTAAAAGAGGGCGGAATTATTAAGGAAGGCTATAACGAAGAAGTAGATCGTCTAAGAAAGGCAAAAACCGAAGGCAAGGATTGGTTGATGGATCTGGAGACGAAAGAGCGTGAAGCAACAGGAATTAAGAATCTTAGGATTCGTTATAATCGGGTATTCGGTTATTATCTTGAGGTTACTAATTCCTATCAGAATCTTGTACCTGAGAATTGGATTAGAAAACAGACCTTAGCCAATGCAGAACGTTATACTACATCCGAGCTTAAGGAGCTTGAGGATATTATCCTTGGTGCAGAGGACAAGCTTTTCTCACTGGAATATGATTTGTTTAATGAGATCAGGGATCAGATTGCTCTTGAGGTAAAGAGAATTCAGCAGACAGCGAAAGCAATTGCAAAAGCGGATGTTTATGCCTCTCTTGCGCTAGTAGCAGAGCAGAATAATTATGTGAAGCCTGAGATGAATACGGAAGGTTCCATTCATATCAAAAACGGCAGGCATCCTGTCGTGGAGCGTATGATCTCCCATGATATGTTTGTAGCCAATGATACCTTATTGGATAATAAAGAGAATCGGGTGTCCATCATTACCGGACCAAATATGGCTGGTAAATCCACCTATATGAGGCAATCTGCCTTGATTGTACTAATGGCACAGATCGGTAGCTTTGTTCCGGCTGATTCAGCTAAGATCAGTATTGTTGACCGAATATTTACTCGTGTCGGTGCTTCTGATGATCTGGCCAGCGGCCAGAGTACCTTCATGGTGGAAATGACGGAGGTAGCCAATATCCTCAGAAACGCAACTAAAAACAGCTTGTTAATACTGGATGAAATCGGTCGTGGCACGAGTACCTTTGATGGTTTGAGCATTGCATGGGCAGTGGTTGAGCATATTAGTAATACCTCGGTTTTAGGTGCAAAAACCCTGTTTGCAACTCATTATCACGAGCTTACCGAATTGGAAGGCCGTCTAGAGGGAGTTAATAACTATTGTATCGCAGTTAAGGAACAGGGGGAAGATATTGTATTTCTCCGTAAAATAGTAAAGGGTGGAGCTGATAAAAGCTATGGAATACAGGTCGCCAAGCTAGCCGGAGTACCATCCAGTGTATTAAGAAGAGCTTCAGAGATTGTAGTCGAACTTACTGGAAATGATCTTGCTCTCAAAGCCAAGAATCTGACCGGGCCGGATACTGTAATGCTACAGGAAGAACCGGTACAGGAGGAATTAGACTTGGAGGATTTATTAATAACGACTCCAGAGCTAAAAACAGAAAGCAGGAAGGGAAGAAAATCAAAGGATTTGAATCAGTTCTCTCTATTTTCAATGTCCGGTAATGAGGATATCATTGCGGAGTTAAGGGATATTGAAATTGCAAGGCTTACTCCGATTGATGCGATCAATAAACTATATCAGATACAGAAGAAAATCAAGGATAGAATATAATCATAGATTGATCCAAATATTAAATTCTCACGTTGACTTACTTGGAATCATAGATAACAAAAGTTATGCGTTAGATAGTTCCTATATTAAATTTTACTTTATAAAAAAGCTTCTGTAATTTATTTATATGTATTTAGCTGTTAACCAAAGAAATGAGGATAATTGCATAGCACTAATCACAATATTTTATATATTTTCCAAGAAAGACAGGAGGGAGGATAAAATGCCGCAAATTCAAATTCTTGATGAATCAACCATTAATCAGATTGCAGCCGGAGAGGTTGTGGAACGTCCAAGTGCAGTAGTGAAGGAACTCATAGAAAATGCAATGGATGCTGGAGCAACTGCAATCACTGCGGAGATTAAAGAGGGTGGCTTAAGCTTTATTCGAATTACGGATAATGGCTCCGGAATCGCCAGAGAGGATATTCCTATGGCTTTTCTTCGGCATGCCACGAGTAAAATAAGAACGGCACAGGATCTTCTTTCCGTAACCAGTCTGGGATTCCGAGGAGAAGCTTTATCCAGTATTGCAGCCGTATCTCAGATGGAATTAATTACGAAAACTCCTTCCGCTCTTAACGGCTTTCGTTATTTGATCGAGGGTGGAGAAGAGAAATCTCTTGAGGAAATTGGGTGTCCCGGTGGCACCACTATCATTGTCAGAAATCTATTTTATAACACACCGGCACGCCGTAAATTCTTAAAATCAGCAATGACAGAAGGCGGATATATTAGTGACCTTATGGAAAGATTGATGGTATCTCACCCCGGTGTTTCCTTTAAATATATCATGAATAATCAGGTAAAGCTACAATCCTCAGGAAATCACAGCAGTAAGGATATCTTATATCATGTCTATGGCAGAGATATTACAAGAGAGTTGCTTTCGGTGGAATATAATAGTGAAGACTTGAAAATAACTGGATTTATTGGGAAACCCGTCATTACTAGGGGCAATCGGAGTTATGAAAATTATTTTATTAACGGTCGTTATATTATGAGTAATATTATAACAAAGGCGATTGAAGAGGCATACAAGCCTTTTATGATGCAGCATAAATATCCTTTTACTTCCCTTTATTTTGCGATAAATCCATCCTTGATTGATGTCAATGTTCATCCACAGAAGATGGAAATTCGTCTAAAGAATGGAGAAGAGGTATATCAGTTAACCTATCAAGCAATTCGTAATACCCTTTCGGGTAAAGAAATGATACCGCAGGTTCTTTTATCACCTAGGGAAGAAGAGCAGAAAAAAACAGTAACTATTCCTGAACCCTTTGAAGAAAACCGAAGGAAACAGCTTGGAGTACAGCCGGCAAAACAACAGAGAGTACAACAAGGAGTTCAATCTGATACCGACCTGAAATCTTCAATAAATATTGGGACATTTGCAAATAAAATAAGTGATAGCGGTAAATTATTAAGCAAAAATGCAGTTGCTTATAGTAATCACGACAGGATTACATCTGACAATAAAGTAGCTGAAAATAATAATTACAGCTTTCATAATTCCGATAAAGTTATGGTTAAAAATGAAGTAGAAGTAAAGAATTCAGAAAGCAGAACAGATCTTACTTCAACAAATACTGCTTCGCCTTTATCTAAAATAGAAGAAGTGATATCTACAACAGAAACTGAAAATAATAGAACGGATTTCAAAAAAGATTCTTTGATAGCAACATCAGGAGCAGAGACTGTTGCAACTAATTCTGAAACAGAATCAGCTATTGTATCAGGAATTGTTATTGTTGAAGCTACTGATGTAACAGACATTGCTTCAGAAAAAGCAGTAACAGATCCTTTGGGCATTCCTCAGATTACGGTTAACGATCAACTGGAGCTTTTTGATAATTCGGAAGATTCCGATAATCAATTTCTATCCAAGAAAGCGATGGACGAACACCGTATTATCGGTCAGGTTTTTTCCACTTACTGGCTGGTAGAATATAAGAAAGAGCTTTATATAATAGATCAGCATGCTGCCCATGAAAAAGTTCTCTATGAAAAAATTCTCACTGCTGCCAAAGCAAAAACCTTCAGTTCCCAGCAGCTTCTACCTCCGATTGTATTAACACTGTCGCTTAGAGAACAGGAGGTAATACGAAAGTATGAAGAGCAATTAGAAAGTATTGGTTATGAGATCGAATATTTTGGTGGTAACGAATTCTCGGTAAGAGCAGTTCCGGCTGATTTGTATGGTATTTCAGAGAAAGATTTGTTAATGGAATTTATTGATGATATGGCAGAGGAAGTGTTTGAAAATACTACAAATTCCACGTCCATTCTAGAAAAGGTAGCTTCTTTGTCCTGTAAAGCCGCAGTTAAAGCAAACCATACTTTATCGAATGAAGAGGCTTCGGCACTGATGAAAGAATTATTGACTCTTGAGAATCCCTATCATTGTCCGCATGGCAGACCGGTTATTATTTCCATGAGTCAATACGAACTGGAACGTAAATTTAAGAGGATTATTTAAAGGTTTGAGTCACCCAAACCAATAAGGATAGATCTAAAGAAAGGAACTATATGTTACAGAAACCCTTAATCATATTGACCGGGCCAACCTCGGTTGGAAAAACAGCGTTATCAATTGCATTGGCAAAGGCAGTGAATGGAGAGATCTTATCTGCGGATTCCATGCAGGTCTACAAGCAAATGGATATTGGTACTGCTAAGATCACACAGGAAGAGATGGCAGGAGTACCACACTATTTGATTGATGAACTTAATCCGGACGAGGAGTTTAATGTAGTCAGATTTCAACAATTTGCTAAGAAATATATGCAGCAGATTTATGAAAAGAATAAGATACCGATACTTGTTGGTGGAACTGGTTTCTATATTCAGGCCGTACTTTATGATATTGATTTTACACAAAATGATACGGATGATTCCTACCGGCAGGAATTGGAACGGCTTTTACAGGAACAGGGTGGTGATTATCTCTATGCTATGCTTAAGAGTACCGATCCGGAAAGCGCAGCCATAATTCATCCGAACAACAGCAAACGGGTTATCCGTGCACTTGAGTTTGCCAAATTGACCGGAGATAAAATTTCAGAACATAACAGGGAACAAAGAAATAGAACGTCACCTTATAATTATTGTTATTTCGTATTAAATAAGGACAGGGAGAAGCTTTACAAATCCATTAATCAAAGAGTAGACATCATGCTTCAAGAAGGATTACTGGAAGAAGTAAAGCGATTGGCTGCCCAGGGATATACCAGTGAGCTTGTTTCAATGCAAGGGCTAGGATATAAGGAATTACTAAGCTATCTGGAAGGAGAATGCTCTCTTGAGGAAGCTATTGATATTTTAAAAAGAGATACCAGGCATTTTGCAAAACGCCAGCTTACTTGGTTCAGACGAGAACGAGATGTAATTTGGGTGAATAAGGATGAATTTACTTCTGAAGATGATTTACTAAATTATTTACTAGATTATCTAAAAATGAAAAACATTATTATATAGTTACCATAAATATATTATGTAAACTTGACTCACTGCTATGATGCATTGTTGATAATAATAGAATATAAGGAGGATAACTATTTGCAGAGATTAAGAGAGGCATATCAGAACTTAGGAATAGATCCTAAGGTGTTAAACTTTTGCGATGATATAGAAAAAGGTTTGGAGCAACGTTTTCAAGCTATCGATAAAGTGGCTGAATTCAACCAGATGAAGGTTTTAAAAGCAATGCAGGATAACCGCCTAAGTGATATACATTTTGCAGCAACGACCGGTTATGGTTATAATGATATCGGAAGGGATACGTTGGAAAAGGTATATGCGGATGTATTTCATACGGAGGATGCATTGGTAAGACCTCAGCTAATCAGCGGTACCCACGCATTAACAATTGCACTGTCGGGAAATTTAAGGCCGGGGGACGAGATACTGTCACCGGTTGGAAAACCCTACGATACCTTAGAAGGAGTTATCGGAATCACTCCGACGAAGGGGTCTCTTGCTGAATATGGCATTTCCTATTCTCAGGTGGAGTTATTTCCAGATGGAGGCTTTGATTGGGAAGGAATTAAGAACGCATTAAATGAAAGAACAAGGCTAGTTACAATCCAGCGCTCAAAAGGTTACGCCTCTCGTCCAACCCTATCCGTAAAAAGAATAGGAGAGTTAATCGCATTTATCAAACGACTAAAACCGGATGTTATTTGCATGGTAGATAACTGCTATGGTGAATTTGTTGATTTTATTGAACCTACAGAGGTTGGAGCGGATCTTTGTGTCGGCTCGCTTATAAAAAATCCGGGAGGCGGTCTAGCTCCAATCGGAGGTTATATTGTCGGTAAAAAGGAATATGTTGAAAATGCCGCTTATCGCTTATCGGCTCCAGGACTAGGAAAAGAGGTCGGAGCAACACTAGGATTAAATGCTCCTTTATTTCAAGGATTATTTTTATCACCTCAGGTTGTGTCTGGCGCACTCAAAGGAGCAATTTATGCAGCCAACATCTATGAACGTCTTGGGTATCAAGTAATTCCAGACGGGGCAGAAGACCGATTTGACATTATTCAAGCAGTTACCTTAAACTGTCCAGAGGCAGTCATTGCCTTTTGTAAGGGCATTCAGGCTGCCGCACCGGTGGATAGCTTTGTATCACCGGAGCCATGGGCAATGCCTGGCTATAATTGTGATGTCATTATGGCTGCAGGAGCCTTTATTCAAGGATCATCCATTGAGCTTTCCGCAGATGCTCCGATAAAGCCTCCATATACTGTATTTTTCCAAGGTGGATTAACTTGGTATCATGCAAAATTTGGAATACTGATGTCAGTTCAGAAGTTGTATGAGGCAGGAATTATAGAAATACAGGGTCAATCATAACTTTTATATTATTTTATAACTTTAGGCGAAACACAAAATGAGTTTCAAGTATACAAATTTCCAAACTTATGTTAAAATTGTATTTGATTATAAATGAAGTATTATTAGCAAGTTAATGAAAGGGACAAAATTATGGCCAGAACCTCGAGATCCTTAGGCAAGAATTATTGGGCTTTATTCCTTCTGATATTACTGGGTATTGTTGTCGGAAGCTTTATAGGGCATCTTACAAAAGAAATTAATTTTTTGAGTTGGCTCAATTATGCGTTCGATTTTTCCATCGGGGATTCTAAAAGTAATACGGTAACCCTTAATCTGGTTGTAATTGTAATCCGATTTGGTCTCCGTTTGAAAGTGACAATTGGAAGTGCAATCGGAGCAATCGCCTCCGTTTTCATTTATAAAAAACTATAAGCAGAATATATAATCCAACTGATTTCTTGGAGAGAGAAGAATAGAAGGAAGATGTCTCAAAGAAGATAATACCTTGTTAAGAAGGGAAATATCTTCTTAAAAGAAAATACCTTCTGATCAGAAAGGATTATTATGAATGAAACTTATTTAACAGTGAAAGAATTACCTATATCGGAGCGTCCGTATGAAAAATGTGAAAAATACGGTACCGAAGCGCTGTCCGATGCAGAACTTTTAGCGGTCATCTTAAGAACCGGTTCTAAAAATCAGAGAGTAATTGATCTAGCAGTGAATATTTTAAGCTATTCCACAGCATATCCGGGACTAAAAGGACTGAACTATCTAACAATGAAAGAGCTGACTAAGATTAAGGGTGTGGGCAGAGTAAAAGCAATTGAGCTTCTTTGTCTGACCGAACTTACAAAGCGTATGTCCAAGGAGATTCATGAAGACAGCCTTAAATTGGTTACGCCGCAAAGCGTAGCTGACTATTATATGCAGGATATGAGGCATTTGACCAGAGAACAGGTTGTGCTTCTTATGATGGACTCGAAGAATAAACTGATTAAGGATATGATTATCTCGGAAGGAACGGTCAATACTTCCATTATGCCGATCAGAGAAATATTTGTCCAAGCTATGAAATTTGAGTCTGTAAATATTATACTTTTGCATAATCACCCAAGTGGTGATCCAACTCCGAGTGCAGAAGATATCATGGTTACAAAAAGACTTTCACAAGCGGGTGATTTAATCGGTATTAAGCTTATGGATCATATCATAATTGGAGATAATAGATATATCAGCTTAAAGGAACAGGGACTATTTTCGTAGGTTTTAGTGTGAAAAATAAATTTTTCACACGGCAAATTTGTACTAAAGCCCAAATTCGCAGTTTATCATCAGAATGGAGATTTATATGACATTAGTACAAGAGGAACCAGCAAGACGTTTCGCTTGTCAATAATTTTAACTGAATTTTATAGGAGGTTACATGCATTATGGCATCAAAAGCATTTGGAATAGATTTTGGCACAAGCACAATCAAAATATATAAGAAGGGACAGGGTATCGTACTTGATGAACGTAACATTATAGCAATTTCCGGTAATAAAAATGTAATTGCTTCAGGTAACGATGCTTTTGAAATGTATGAGAAGGCTCCTTCCAATATACTTGTAACATATCCGGTCAAAAACGGTGTAATCGCCGACGTTGCAAATATGATGGCTTTATTGAAAAGCTTTATGGCTAAAATAAGCGGCTCCAAGCATATGGGTGCTGCGGAATATTTTGTGGCAACTCCAACGGATATCACTGAAGTGGAGCGCCGTTCTTTTTATGATTTAATTGCAAGCTCGGGTTTAAAGATTGGACATATCAAAATTGTTGAAAAGTCGATTGCAAATGCCGTTGGCGCAGATCTTGATGTAATGACCGCAAGAGGTGTTATGATTGTTGATATTGGAGCTGACACAACCGAGGTATCAATTCTTTCTCTGGGAGGTATTGTTTTAAGTAAATTAATACCGATAGGGGGAAATAAGCTGGATGAATCTATTAAAGGTATCGTTAAGAAAAAATATAACCTTTTTATTGGAGATAAAACTGCAGAAAATATCAAGAAAAAGCTTGCCTGTGCATTGCCAAACGTGGAGGCTTCCGTTAAAGTCTATGGTCGAGATGTGGTAACTGGACTTCCGGTTGAAATGGAAATCAGCTCAACCGATGTATATGATGCAATCTCAGAATATATGTATTCTATTATAGATGCTATCAAGATTATTCTGGAAAGAACTCCGCCGGAGATATCCTCCGACATCATTGACAGCGGTATTTATATTACCGGTGGTTCTGCAAAGATATTTGCTCTGGATGAACTTCTTCATAAAGAAACAGATCTTAAAATAAATATCTGCCCGGACTCTTCTAATAC
>JAEWMT010000023.1 GCA_023393095.1 Bacillota bacterium | reverse complement strand
AATATAGGTGATATCATTGTTGCTTCGGTTAAAGATGCAACACCAGGTGGTGTTGTTAAAAAGGGCGATGTAGTGAAAGCTGTTGTTGTCCGTACCGTTAAAGGAGCACGTCGTAAAGATGGTTCTTATATTAGATTTGATGAGAATGCTGCCGTAATTATTAAAGAAGATAAGAATCCGAAGGGAACTCGTATCTTTGGACCGGTGGCGAGAGAATTAAGAGAGAAGCAATTCATGAAAATCGTTTCTCTAGCACCAGAAGTATTATAGGGAGGTGTCAACAAGTGGCTACGAGTAAAATTAAAAAAGGTGATAGCGTTAAAGTTATCACAGGTAAAGATAAGGACAAAGTAGGAAAGGTTATTGCTATAACTGATGGTAAAGTATTAGTTGAAGGCGTGAATACCGTTTCCAAGCATACAAAAGCAAGCCAGAAGTATCCTAAGGGTGGAATCATCCATCAGGAATCGCCGATAGATATGTCTAACGTAATGTATGTTCATAAAGGTAAACCTACAAGAGTTGGTTTTACAACGGTTGAAACCAAGAAGGGACCTAAAAAAGTACGTGTAGCAAAATCAACAGGCGAAGTCATTGATTAATTAAGAGAGGAGGATCACTTAAGTTGGCTAGATTAAAAGATTTATATAAAAACGAAATAGTAGCCGGTATGACTAAGAAGTTCGGATATAAGAACGTTATGGAAGTGCCGAAGATTGATAAAATAGTCATCAACATGGGTGTTGGTGAGGCAAAGGATAATGCCAAAGTATTAGAGACAGCAATTAAAGATATGGAAATTATTTCAGGTCAGAAGGCAGTTGTTACTAAGGCTAAGAAGTCCGTTGCTAACTTCAAAATCAGAGAAGGTATGGCGATCGGATGCAAGGTTACATTAAGAGGCGAAAAGATGTATGAATTCGCTGATCGTTTGATCAACTTAGCATTACCTCGAGTACGTGACTTTAGAGGTGTAAACCCGAACGCATTTGACGGCAGAGGAAACTACTCTCTTGGTATTAAAGAACAGTTAATCTTCCCTGAAATCGAATATGATAAGGTAGATAAGGTAAGAGGTATGGATATTATCTTCGTTACCACAGCTAAGACAGATGAAGAGGCTCGTGAACTGTTAACACAATTCGGAATGCCATATAGAAAATAGAGGAGGGATTTCCATGGCTAAAACGTCAATGAAAGTAAAGCAACAACGTACGCAGAAATTCTCCACTAGAGAATATAATCGTTGCAGAATTTGCGGCCGTCCGCATGCATATTTAAGAAAATATGGCATCTGCAGAATTTGTTTTCGTGAATTAGCGTACAAAGGACAGATACCAGGCGTGAAAAAAGCTAGCTGGTAAGAGTTAAGAAAGGAGGCAAATGAAATGACAATGAGCGATCCCATTGCAGATATGCTTACAAGAATCCGTAATGCAAATACTGCAAAACATGATACAGTAGATATTCCTGCTTCTAAGATGAAAATTGCTATTGCCGATATCCTTGTAAAGGAAGGTTATATCAAGAAATATGATATCGAAGAAGTTGAAAATTTTAAGACGATCCATGTTACATTAAAATATGGTAAAGATAAAAATGTAAAAATTATTACAGGCCTTAAGAGAATTTCCAAACCTGGTCTTCGTGTATATGCAAACAAAGAAAATATGCCGAAGGTACTTGGAGGCTTAGGTGTTGCAATTATTTCTACTAACAAAGGTGTTATCACTGATAAAGAAGCAAGAGAATTAAATGTAGGTGGCGAAGTTCTCGCATTCATCTGGTAGTAAACCTACACATAAAAATTAGGAGGTGCGGGCATGTCACGTATAGGAAAAATGCCTATCGCTATACCTGCTGGTGTAACCGTAGATATAGCAGAAAATAACAAGGTGACTGTGAAAGGTCCCAAGGGAACTCTTGAGAGAGTATTACCCGCTGAGATGCAGATCAAAGTAGAGGGTTCTGAAATATTAGTTACAAGACCAAATGATTTAAAGAAGTTTAAATCCTTACACGGTCTTACAAGAACATTAATTAGTAATATGGTAGTTGGTGTAACAGCAGGTTATGAAAAAACTTTGGAAATCAACGGTGTTGGTTACAGAGCTGCAAAAGCAGGAAAAGAATTAACTTTAACATTAGGTTACTCCCATCCGGTTGTTATGACTGATCCAGAAGGACTTGAATCAGTTCTGGATGGTCAGAACAAGATTATTGTAAAAGGTATTGATAAAGAGAAGGTTGGCCAATACGCTGCTGAAATCAGAGCAAAGAGAGCTCCTGAACCTTACAAGGGTAAAGGTATTAAGTATGCTGATGAAGTGATCAGACGTAAGGTTGGTAAGACCGGTAAGAAATAAAGGAGGAGTGAAATATAATGGTTAGTAAACAATCAAGAACCGCAGTTCGTGTAAAAAAGCATTTAAAAATACGTAATCGTTTCACAGGTACTCCTGAGAGACCGCGTTTAGCTGTATTTAGAAGCAACAATCATATGTATGTACAGATCATCGATGATTCAGTTGGCAATACTATAGTATCTGCCTCCACACTTCAAAAGGATGTTAAGACTGAGCTTTCTAAAACTAATGATGTAGCTGCAGCTGCTTATTTAGGTACTGTAATAGCTAAGAAAGCATTAGAAAAAGGTATTAAAGCTGTTGTCTTTGATAGAGGTGGCTTCATATATCAGGGAAAGATTAAAGCATTAGCAGATGCAGCTAGAGAAGCTGGTCTGGAATTCTAGGCAAGGAGGAAAAACATGAAACGTACAATCGTTGATGCCAGTCAATTAGAGTTAGAAGATAAAGTAGTATCAATCAAACGTGTAACTAAGGTTGTAAAAGGTGGACGTAACTTCAGATTTACAGCGTTAGTAGTCGTTGGTGATAAGAACGGACACGTTGGCGCCGGCCTCGGAAAAGCAACCGAAATTCCTGAAGCAATCCGTAAGGGCAAAGAAGATGCGATTAAGAAATTAATCAGTCTTCCGATTGATGAAAACGGAAGTGTACCACATGACTTTCTTGGTCAGTTCGGTAGTGCCTCTGTATTACTGAAGCGTGCACCGGAAGGTACCGGTATTATCGCAGGCGGTCCTGCACGTAATGTGCTTGAGCTTGCAGGCTTCAAGAATATTCGTACCAAATCACTTGGCTCCAACAATAAGCAAAATGTAGTTCTTGCTACCATTGAAGGATTAAGCCAATTAAAAACTCCTGAGGAAGTAGCTAAGCTTCGTGGTATTCCGGTTGAGCAGTTAAGATAACTGTAGAAGCTAATTATTCTTGATGAACTAATTTAGATTCATCTTGTACAAAAATGGAGGTGTCAGAAATGGCAGATAAATTAAAAATTACCTTAGTGAAATCTACAATCGGTGCCATTCCGAAGCACAGAGCAACCGTTGAGGCATTGGGCTTAAAGAAACTTCACAAAACCGTAGAAATGCCGGATAATGCTGCTGTTAGAGGAATGATTGATCAGGTGAAACACTTAGTAAAGGTTGAAGAAATATAATAACTGAAAAAGGAGGTGCACGACATGAATTTATCAGAATTGAGCCCTGCAATTGGTTCTAAACAGAACGATAATTTCAGAAGAGGACGTGGCCATGGTTCAGGTAACGGTAAAACAGCTGGAAAGGGACATAAGGGACAGAAAGCTCGTTCCGGAGCTCCGAGAGTTGGATTTGAAGGCGGTCAGATGCCTTTATACAGACGTATACCGAAGCGTGGATTCAATAACAGAAATACAAAAGAGATCGTTGCAATTAATGTAGACGTACTTAATAGATTTGAAGACGGTACTGTAGTAACAATTGAAACATTGTTAGATACAGGGATTATTAAGAACCCGAAAGATGGAGTTAAAATTCTTGGAAACGGAGAACTTACTAAGAAGCTTGATGTCAAGGTTAATGCATTTAGTGCAGGTGCTGCCACGAAAATTCAAGCTCTTGGTGGAAATGCTGAGGTGGTATAATGTTTAGTACACTACGGAATGCTTTTAAAGTTAAGGATATTAGAAAAAGATTGATTTACACTTTTATAGCTCTTCTGTTAGTTAGACTGGGAAACCTGCTTCCGACTCCTGGAATAAGCGGGAATATGATGGGTCAGTGGTTTAGTTCAGATGCATTCAGCTTCGTTAACAGCTTAACCGGTGGATCCTTTAGAAAAATGTCAATTTTCGCATTAAGTATAACACCATACATTTCTGCATCCATTATTATTCAGCTTTTAACAATAGCGATTCCTAAGCTGGAGGAAATGCAAAAAGAAGGCGAAGATGGCAGAAAACAGATTAACGAAATAACCCGTTATCTTACAGTTGGTTTAGCCGTAATTGAATCGGCTGCTATGGCTATTGGCTTTGGCAGCCAGGGTTATTTGGACAAATATAACTTTACCAGTGTAATGATCATTATCGCAGCATTTACTGCAGGTGCAACCTTCCTTATGTGGGTTGGTGAAAGAATTACTGAAAATGGTATAGGAAATGGTATTTCTATCATATTAACTATTAATATTGTTTCTAGAATGCCAGGTGATTTTGTTACCCTGTTCCAGACCTTTGTTATAGGAAAACCTGTTGTTAATGCAATTGTCGGAACACTTGTTATTATTGGTGTATCAGTCGCTACTATTGTATATGTTATTCTTTTACAGGGTGCAGTAAGAAAAATCCCTGTAACATATGCGAAAAAAGTAGTTGGCCGCAAAGCGGTTGGTGGACAAACCTCCAATATACCGCTTAAGGTTAATACGGCTGGTGTTATACCTGTTATTTTCTCAAACTCATTAATGTCATTCCCAATCATTATTGCATCTTTCTTCGGCATTAAACCTGCTAGAGAATATTTCTGGCCTAAAGTGCTGATGGTACTAAATCAACAAGATTGGTTCAACGTTAAAAGCTTTGGATATTTCCAGTACACAATTGGTTTTCTTATTTATGTAGTACTTACTGTTTTCTTTGCGTATTTCTATACTTCAATTACCTTTAATCCGATTGAAGTATCCAATAATATTAAGAAACAGGGTGGATTTATACCGGGTATACGTCCGGGTAAGCCAACAACTGAGTATTTAACCAAAGTACTTAATTATATTATATTTATAGGAGCAGTTGGATTAACAATTGCTGCAACAATTCCAATTGTATTCTCTGGAGTATTCCATGCAAACTTTAGCTTTGGTGGTACATCCATGATCATTATCGTTGGTGTTGTTGTTGAGACACTAAAGCAGATTGAATCACAGCTGCTGGTTCGTCATTATAAAGGATTTCTGAACGATTAATCAGTTGTAAACTTTAGACGGATGTTGTAAAACCTTGTGTTTTGCAGCATCCGCTATAGTGTTTCTCGAAGGATTATGTATGAAATCAGGGTTTTTGGACGATAATTTACTTGGAAATAATATGGTAAATCCTGAAAGTTGATTATCAATTGTTTCACATTTGAATATAATAATCTGTTAAGATGTTTTATGATAATAATACTTAAGTATAAGTTTATTATGATTATTTGATTTGATGAACAATTGGCTGATACAATGAAGCTGTAATAAAAAACAACAGGTCAACAAGCTTGTAATATTTTTGATAATTAACAGGAGGAAATTCATGAAGATAATTATGTTGGGCGCACCTGGTGCGGGTAAAGGAACACAGGCTAAGAAATTGGCAGCAAAATATGGAATTCCGCACATATCAACAGGAGATATCTTCCGTGCAAATATTAAGAACGGAACGGAACTTGGCAAGAAAGCAAAGGTTTTCATGGACCAAGGATTATTAGTACCTGATGAACTCGTTGTGGATTTAGTAGTAGATCGTTTCAAAGAGCCTGATTGTGAAAAGGGATATGTATTGGATGGTTTTCCGAGAACAATTCCACAGGCAGAGGCACTTGACGAAGCACTTGCAAAGAATGGTGATGCAGTGGAATATGCAATTGATGTTGATGTTCCGGATGCTAAGATAATCAGTCGTATGTCTGGCAGAAGAGCTTGTGTAAATTGCGGAGCAACCTATCATGTTGAAACAATTCCACCGAAAAAGGAAGGCACTTGCGATGTATGTGGTGCTGACTTGATTTTAAGAGATGATGATAAACCGGAGACCGTTGAGAAACGTCTGAAGGTATATCATGAACAGACTCAGCCTCTGATTGACTATTATCAGGGTAAAGGAATTTTAAAATCTGTGGATGGTACCAAGGATTTGGAAGTAGTATTTAACGAAATAGTAGAGATTGTAGAAGCTTAATAATGTTTTCAAATCTAGAAGTTAATAAATTAGATTACACATTATTATCAATCGGATAAAAAGGAAGAGATAACATGTCAATTAGTATTAAATCGGAGAAAGAAATTGAACTGATGCGTGAAGCCGGAAGGATTTTAGCGAATGTTCTAGAAGAGATCATTGGCTTTGTAAAACCCGGTATTTCTACTCTAGATATTGATAAAAAATGCGCAGAGATTATCAAAGGATATGGTTGTATTCCTTCCTTCCTTAATTATAACGGATTCCCTGCAACGATATGTACATCGGTGAACAGCGAAGTTGTACATGGAATACCGAATAAAAAAAGAATTCTTCGCGAAGGTGATATCATTAGCTTGGATTGCGGAGTAATCTATAAGGGTTGGCAGTCGGATGCGGCAAGAACCATCGGTGTAGGAGAGATATCTAAGGATGCAAGGCGCCTAATCGATGTGACGCAACAGAGCTTTTTCGAGGGTATGAAGTATGCAAAAGCAGGTTGTCATTTATATGAGATCTCTGCGGCAATCCAGAATTATGTGGAAGCAAATGGTTATTCGGTAGTCAGGGATTTGGTAGGGCATGGAATTGGAAAAGAAATGCATGAAGAACCGCAGATACCAAATTTCATTCAAAAACGGAGAGGACCAAAACTCGAAGCGGGAATGACCCTGGCAATTGAACCTATGGTAAATGCAGGACGCTACGATGTATATTGGGATGATGATGACTGGACAGTTGTTACCGATGATGGATCACTATCATCACATTATGAAAATACTGTTCTGATTACAGATGGAGAACCGGAATTATTAACTATTCTTAAATAATAAATCATAATATACTTTAGGTTGAGGTACAGTATGAACGAGTTTAAGGTCGGGGGCTTTGCCGTATCAACGGCCGGGCACGATTCCGGTAAATGTTATGTAATATTTAAGCTGGATCATGAATATGTATATCTAGTGGATGGTAAAATTAGAACGCTGAATAACATGAAAAAGAAAAAATTGAAACATATTAGAATGCTTGAAGAATCCGATCTGACTTTAATTGATAAAGTGGCTAATACCACGGTAAAGGATGAGGAAATAAAAAGGGCAATCAAATTGTTAAAGCAAATAAATGCTGTTGAGAGAGGAGAAATCCTCCTATAAGGCAAGGGGGGTAATACCTCCAAAAAGAAAGGGAGGCAAATCCTCCCAAGGTGAAGAGGAGGCCAATGCCTCCAAAAGAAAGGGAGGCAAATCTTCCCAAAGTGAAAGGAGGATTGGAATGTCCAAAACTGACGTTGTTGAAATTGAAGGTACAGTAATAGAGAAATTACCCAATGCGATGTTTCAGGTTGAACTTGAAAACGGGCATAAAGTACTGGCGCATATTAGCGGTAAGCTTCGTATGAATTTTATTAAAATTGTACCGGGAGACAAAGTAACACTTGAACTTTCACCCTATGATTTATCAAAGGGCAGAATTATCTGGAGAGATAAGTAGAATCAAATTTAATAATAAATTTTAAGATTAATATAAAACTTTATTATAATTAGGAAGATACTTTATTTACATTATTTTTATGGACAAGCAGTAGGCTTGCCTTTTAACTTCGTAACCCGCTTGGGTACTAAGAATGCGTACAACAAATTCTTAGTTCTAATGTTGCAAAAATATTGCTTGCTATTGTATCTCTGCGGTGATATAATAGTGAACGGACTTTTTTGAAAGGGGTGAATTACTGTGAAAGTAAGGTCATCAGTAAAACCGATTTGCGAAAAATGCAAAATCATTAAAAGAAAGGGTTCTATCAGAGTTATCTGTGAAAATCCGAAACACAAACAAAGACAAGGCTAATATACAATAGTTCGAGTACCTCAAAGACTCGTTATTGTTTTATATATTGGTAATCTGTGTGCCGGTAGATTCCTTGCTTCGATAGGAAGGAACTATGTGGAATACAGCTTACTATAGCTCTTGCTTTCTGTGTTACAATCATCTGACGGAAATTACCGGCAGAACATTGTGATATTGTGGGCAGACATGGGGGTCTATCTAAACCGTCATGTATTTGTCTTAAGAACCGTGCCGTCATCATGGAGTCTTAGCTGCAAGCTGATTGTCTTGCAAGTCACAATTTAAAGCGGCTGTGTAATGAAGGATATAGATGCTTTCATTACAAAATCAAAACAAAATTTGGAGGTGTAATTAGTACATGGCTCGTATCAGTGGTGTAGATTTACCAAGAGAGAAACGTGTAGAAGTCGGACTTACCTATATCTTCGGTATCGGTAGGGCTAGTGCGAACCGTATACTTGCTGAAGCAAAAGTTAATCCGGATACTCGCGTAAGGGATTTAACAGATGAAGAAATCGGTAGAATTAAAGATGTTATCGATGCATCACAGCAGGTTGAGGGTGATTTAAGAAGAGAAATCGCACTTAACATTAAGAGATTACAGGAAATTGGATGCTATAGAGGTATCCGTCATAGAAAGGGACTTCCTGTTCGTGGTCAGAAGACAAAGACGAATGCAAGAACAAGAAAAGGCCCGAGAAGAACTGTTGCTAATAAGAAGAAGTAATTCGTAACAAGGGACTTTTAATAAGTTTATCTTGTTAACTGCAACAATTTAAAATAATGATTTGTGTCCGGGTAAGCTCGGATCATTCAAAGCAGTTGAATTGCTCAAACAATTCAATGTATTAGATGCGGCTGAGAATTAATATTTCAATCGCAGAAATAATCCAATAGGAGGGTTTGTTAGATGGCTAAGAAAATGGCAACAGCATCAGCTAAAAAAGTGACAAAGAAGCGTGTGAAGAAAAATGTCGATCGTGGACAGGCACACATTCAGTCATCTTTTAACAATACAATTGTTACGCTGACCGATTCTGAAGGCAATGCACTTTCTTGGGCAAGTGCCGGCGGATTAGGCTTCAGAGGTTCAAGAAAATCAACAGCTTATGCAGCTCAGATGGCAGCTGAAACAGCAGCAAAGGCAGCACTTGTTCATGGTTTAAAATCAGTAGAGGTTATGGTGAAAGGACCTGGTCAAGGAAGAGAAGCAGCAATCCGTGCGCTTCAGGCCTGTGGTATTGAAGTAACAAGCATTAAGGACGTAACTCCGGTTCCTCATAACGGATGTCGCCCGCCGAAACGTAGAAGAGTCTAATTAAGGAGGTAGCTAACGATGGCAAGAGATATGAGCCCAGTTTTAAAGAAATGCAGATCCCTTGGTCTGGAGCCTGCTTATTTAGGTATTGATAAGAAATCCAACAGATCATTTTCCAGAGCAGGTAAGAAAGTAAGTGAATATGGTACTCAGTTAAGAGAAAAGCAGAAGGCCAAGTTTATCTATGGTATGTTAGAGCAGCCTTTCAGAAATTTATTTGCAAGAGCTCAGAAGATGAAGATTGGTACAGCAGGTGAGAACTTAATCACTCTGTTAGAGCTTAGACTTGATAATGTTATGTTCCGTATGGGATATGCAAGAACAAGAAAAGAAGCTAGACAGATCGTTGATCATAAGCATGTATTAGTAAACGGCAAATGTGTAAACATCCCATCTTACACATTAAAGGCTGGAGATAAAATTGAAATCAAAGAAAAATTCAAGAATACACAGAGATATAAGGATGTTTTTGAGGTAACTGACGGAAGAACCGTACCTGCATGGCTTGAGGCTAGTCACGAGGCATTTACAGGTGTTGTTAAGGAAATTCCTACAAGGGACCAGATTGATGTTCCGGTTAATGAAGTGTTAATTGTCGAGTTGTATTCCAAATAATAAATATAGACAATTACGAATATCTATTTGTAATGCCTATATGCAACTCAAAATACCCAGAAGGAGGGTCCTGTTGTGTTTGATTTTGAAAAACCCAAAATAGAGATTGCAGAAATTTCCGAAGATAAGAAGTTTGGACGTTTTGTAGTAGAACCTCTGGAG
>JAEWMT010000008.1 GCA_023393095.1 Bacillota bacterium | reverse complement strand
GCCATGGAGGAAGGGGTAGTTGATCCTATTAAATCGCTTAAAGATGAAGTTACATTTACGAAAGTAAGTAAGACCCAGGCTCCAAAATGTACTAAAAACCATGGTCATGTTAACCTGATGGAAGCGTTAGAGGTTTCCTGTAACTATTATTTCTTTGATATGGGCTGGCGCTTAAGTAATGGTAATATAGGTCAATATGATTCGAACTTGGGTTTATCAAAGTTGAAGAAATATGCATCCATGTTTGGGTTAAACAAAACCTCTGGAATTGAACTGAGTGAGGCAGAACCACAGATATCAGACATGGATTCAGTTCGTTCGGCAATCGGGCAGGGTACTAATGTATATACCCCGACACAACTTTCAAGATATGTTACAACTTTGGCAAACAGTGGGACATGTTATGATCTTACTCTTTTAGATAAGGTTGTAGGGAAAGACAATAAAGTGATTAAAGAAAATAAAGCTAAGGTTGACCATAAATTAAGCAATATAAAGACCTCCACCTGGTCTGCTGTTCATGAAGGAATGTATGATGTTTGTAATGCAGAGAATGGTTCTGTAGCTTCTTATTTTAAAAATTTAAAAGATTTAGGTATTACGGTGGCAGGTAAAACGGGTACATCACAGATCAGTAAATCATATCCGAATAATGCATTGTTTGTATCCTATGCTCCATATGAGGAGCCTAAGATATCTATGACTGTTGTAATTCCTAACGGCTATACCTCACATAATGCTGCACAGCTTGCAAATGATATTTACTCTGTATGTTTTGATAAAATTGATGCAGAAGATCTATTAAAAAATGGAACCGGTAAGGTAAGTAAAAGTTCTACTTTTGAATAAACAATAAAATTGGCAACCGAATCTCTAGTTAAGATAAACTCGGATTAGTCTGAAAAGGAGTGAAGCAATGAATAATTCTGTTATGATAAAAGGTAATAAATATGGAATCATTGTAGTTTTAAGCCCGGATGAGCCTTTTGATGAATTAAAGCTTCTGATTGCCGAAAAATTTAAAGAATCCAGTAAATTTTTTGAGAATGCTAAAATGGCAATCAGTTTTGAAGGAAGAAAACTGACCAATGAAGAGCAGAAGGAGATTCTTGATATTATCGGTGAAAATGCCGATATGCATATTGTATGCGTAATGGATAATGATGATGAAATACAGGAAAAATTCCATAAAACCCTAGAACATAGACTGATGGAGCTATCAAATAATACAGGACAATTTTATAAAGGAATTTTAAGATCCGGTGCTTCCTTAGAATTTGAAACCAGTGTAATCATTATTGGTGATGTAAATCACGGTGCAAGAGTAGTCTCAAAAGGGAATATCATAATACTGGGTGCTTTAAAGGGAACAGCCTTTGCCGGTGCAACCGGCAACACCAATTCCTTTGTTGTAGCTCTTGATATGAGCCCAACACAGATAAGAATTGCAGATACGATTGCTAGGGCACCGGATAAACCAGTCAAGGATGAAGTAAAAGAAACAAAAATAGCATTTTTAGAGGAAGGTAATATTTATATTGAACCTTTGAACAAAAATGTGCTACAGGATATAAATCTATAGAGAGTGTAAATGATTTGGTAAAACATGCGAGCTTGAAGTCTCGTACACGAGGCTTATGAAGAATAGTAAAAGCAGCTATTCTTTAGAAATTATGACCATAAAGCACGGGATTTAAGTGTAAATTATATGTAGCATAATTCACACTTAGAAGTAATATTGGGATTCACGAAGGAGAAATCCTTCGGATTATATAGCAAGGAGGAGAAATCCTCCGAAAAAGCATGGAGGATAGATGAAGTATGGGCGAAGTAATCGTTGTAACATCCGGTAAAGGCGGAGTAGGAAAAACGACAACAACCGCAAATGTCGGAACAGGTTTAGCAATGCTGGATAAGAAAGTTGTATTAATTGATACTGATATCGGATTGAGAAATCTTGATGTAGTTATGGGTCTAGAAAATCGTATCGTATATAATCTGGTTGATGTAATTGAAGGTACCTGTAGAATCAGAAATGCCTTAATTAAGGATAAGCGTTATCCCAATCTATATTTATTACCATCTGCTCAGACCAGAGATAAAAATGCCGTTACCCCGGAGCAGATGAAAAAGCTAGCTGATGAGCTAAAAGATGAATTTGATTACATATTAATGGACTGTCCTGCAGGAATTGAGCAAGGTTTTAAGAATGCAATCGCAGGAGCTGACAGAGCATTAGTTGTTACAACTCCCGAGGTATCCGCAGTAAGAGATGCGGATCGTATCATCGGATTATTGGAAGCAAATGATATGAAGCAGACAAATCTGATTGTAAACCGTATTCGTATGGATATGGTAAAACGTGGTGATATGATGTCTAGTGAGGATGTTTGTGAAATTCTTGCAGTTGACTTAATCGGAATTGTACCGGATGACGAGAATATCGTTATTTCAACAAATCAGGGTGAACCTTTAGTTGGCAATGATACACTTGCGGGGAAAGCTTACATGAATATCTGCAAAAGAATAATCGGTGAGGAAGTACCATTTCTCAACTTGGAGGAAAAGCAGAGTATATTCGGTAAACTCTTTAACAAACGTAAGAAGAATTAGGGGGTGGCATTATGGGTTTTGCGGATTTCTTTAAGAAAAAAGGAACCGGAAGCATAGCAAAAGACAGATTGAAACTAGTTTTAGTCTCTGACCGTGCGGGATGCTCACCGGAAATTATGGAACAAATTAAGAATGATATAATTTCAGTCATTTCAAAATATATAGAGATAGATTTGGATGGACTGGATATTAAAATTACACAGACGGAATCAGAAACAAATAACGGCAGCGTGCCTGCTCTATTCGCCAATATCCCGATTAAGGATATGAAGAATTCTAAGAAGTAAGGAAATACACAGCAGACTGCAGCAACAAAGAATCAGGGGGAGATGAAAAATGATTCTCTTAGTATAAATAATTAAACAGCCATATTAAGGGCAGAAGGAGGTGAAACATGAATATTGGTATGATTGCTCATGATGCAAAAAAGAAATTAATGCAAAATTTCTGTATTGCATACAGAGGAATACTAAGTAAGCATAATCTATATGCTACTGGAACTACCGGACGTTTGATTGAGGAGGTTACAAATCTTTCTGTCCACAAATATCTGGCAGGACATCTTGGTGGAGAGCAGCAGCTGGGTTCTCAGATTGAGCATAACCAGATGGATATAATGATATTCCTACGTGATCCATTAACACCAAAATCTCATGAGCCGGATTTTAATAATATTTTTCAGTTATGTGATAAACATAATATACCACTAGCAACGAATCTAGCAACAGCTGAGCTTTTAATTAAAGCATTGGAACGCGGAGATCTGGATTGGAGAGAATTATTCAAAGTCTGATTTATAAAAACGTTTTTGTTATTAGGACAAACTAATAGCTAAAAATTGAGTAAATGATCCGTAAAACTCTAGAGTAACATGGCAGGAGATGATATTCGAATGAAGAATAGATTAGTTTGTATAGCACTTATTGCTACACTTGCCTTAAGTGGCTGTCAAAGTGCTAAGGATGACTATCTGTTATATAAGGATACCTATAAAACTTCGGGAGATTCTGGTAGTGGACAGCTTTCACAGGAAAACTTTTTTGCTGAGGAGCTAGCAATTGTAAATAATACAGATAATTCTGGCGGTGATAAAAAGTTAACAGCCGGATCCTCCCTGCTTGTTAATCGAACGGATCATAAAACACTATATGCAAACCATGTTTATCATAAATTATATCCAGCCAGTTTAACTAAACTGCTCACGGCACTGGTCGTATTGCAAAACAGTAATATGTCGGATGAGGTAACCATAAGCTATAATGCTTCCCATATTACCGAAATCGGTGCTAAACTCTGCGGATTTGAAGAAGGAGATACGATATCACTTGATGCATTGTTAAAAAGCATGTTGGTATATTCTGGAAACGATGCAGCCGTTGCATTAGCGGAGCATGTTGGGGGTAGTGTTGAAAGCTTTGTAAAGATGATGAATCAAGAGGCGAAAAAAATCGGTGCGGTTCATTCAAATTTTATAAATCCAAATGGACTTCATGATGACAATCAATATACAACTGCTTATGATCTATATTTAATTTTCAATGAGCTTTTGAATTTTGATAGCTTTCGTACCATCATGCCTATGGCTTCCTATACGGCTCAATACAGTGATAAAAATGGTAATCCTAAGGAAAAAGAATTCAAAACTACTGATTTATACTTAAGCGGCGAAAAAACTGCAAATAGTGAGATTAAGGTCATTGGAGGAAAAACAGGAACCACGAGCAAAGCAGGAAACTGTTTAATTCTCTTATCAAGGGATACGAATAAAAAAGAGTATATTTCTGTTATTTTAAGAGCTAATGGCAGCAATGATCTGTATTCCCAGATGTCACATTTATTATCTAAGGAAATTACCAAAAAGTAATTATTAAACTTGATTTAGTTTCTTCATTTGGAATTTTATAGTTGTTTTTCTTGTATTATTGTACTATAATTATTATATTAATAAGGTTTTATATAGTGACAATTTAATAACCGGACCGCACATCTAATGTTGCGCCAACTATAAGGAGGAGATTACAATGATACAGATTATTTCAGGTGAAAAGGGTAAAGGTAAGACCAAAATCCTTATCGAGAAAGCAAACACCGAAGTGAGAGCTGCAAAGGGAAGCATTGTTTATCTTGACAAAAGCAACAAGCACATGTACGAATTGAGTAATAAGATCAGGTTAGAAAACATTCGAGATTATTTTATTGAAAATCAAAGTGAATTTATCGGTTTTATCTGCGGTATCGTTTCTGGTGATCATGATTTACAGACAATTTATCTAGATAGTTTCCTCAAAATCGCTTATGTAAATGAAGATAATTTTGAAACTGTATTCTCAAAGCTTGAGAAAATTTCAGAGCAGTTTCATGTAGATTTTGTACTTAGTATTTCCATGAATGAGAATCAATTTTCTGAAAGTATAAAAAAGAATGTAATTGTATCATTATAAGATACTTCATAAAAGATAAAGGAGCGTTCGTATACGACGCTCCTATATTTATGGCTTGTTGCAGTCCAAACTTTATTAGTCATTTCTTAATCTTCCAAAGAAGCTTAATGCATATAGACCTGAAACACCAACAAGTGCATATACAATTCTAGAAATCAAGGTCATGTCACCAAAAATCAATCTTACCAAATTAAAGTTGAAGAAACCGATCAGTCCCCAATTGACTGCTCCGATTACAACTAAGACTAGTGCGATATAATCCAATGTCTTCATAATGAACCTCCTTCATTCTGTATATTCTTTAAAAAGCTCTTTACATCAAGTTGTAATATTTAAAAAAGATATAAAGAGATAACTCTCTTATAATAGATTAACCATAATTTTATTACTTATACATCCTATGAATAAATATCATACTTGTTTAATTTTGAAATAAAAATAAGGGGTTTAAAAATGTAATAAAAACAAGTATAATATTATGGAATACCGAATAGGAGGCATAGACTTGAACGAACAGAATAAAGTTGTAAAATTTAAAAAACGTAAAAGTATAAATATCGGTATTATTGTATTTTTTGTATTGGTTATTTATGTGGTTATTAATGTCTACATATATTTAACAAAGGAACAGCTTACCATTTATGAGGTGAAGGAAGGTTCTGCTGCAGTGAATGCTCGAATAACCGGTTTGATTTTAAGACAAGAGAAGCTGGTTAATTCGAATAGTGAAGGATATCTGATATATTATCAGAAAAATGGTGCTCGCATTGCTAAAAATGAACCTGTATATTCAATCACAGCTAATGAAATCTATAATACTAGCAAGAGTGATGATGCAATCGTTCTAACTGATAAAAACGAGAACGTGATAAATCATGAGGTAAAAGATTTTCAAAATACGTTCTCTACGGACAATTATTCGGTAGTTTATCGGTTTAAAGAGAATACACAAAACTCAGTTCAGGATATTCTTAACAGCTCATTGATCAGTGATGTAAAAGATGCCGGATTAAGTGAGGGAACTGTGAAAAGTGGTGAAAGTGGTATTATTACATATAGTAGGGATGACTTTGAAAATGTTAATTTGAATAATATTTCAACGGATATGTTTAATATGGAAAAATATAAGAAAACAAATCTAAGGACTACGGATAAAATCACAAGAAATACCCCGGTCTATAAAATGATTACTTCCGATAAATGGGAGTTAGTCTTACCACTGACGACACTGACAAAAGAACAGTACAAAATGCTAGCTGATAAGAATAAGAAATCGATTACATTTACGGTTGTTGAGGATGATTCTCAGATTACTGCAACTCTTGATCTCAAGCCAAAAGGCTCTGATCGATATGCTATCCTATCGATGAATAAGAAAATGGCTCATTATATGGATGAGCGCTATCTTACGGTCGAAATTAATTTTAATTCGGAACCAGGTCTCAAAATACCGAATACAGCAATCGTAAAAAAAGCCTTATATCAAGTGCCAAAGGAATATTTTACAAAAGGCGGGGAAAGTAAGGGAGATGGTCTGATTGTTGAAAAAGACGGTGATGAGGTTACCTATCCGTTTGTTGCAACAGATATTTATTATGAGGACAGTAAATATTGGTATATCGACAAGAAGCTATTTAAGCCTGGTACCAGAGTTAAGCTGCCAAAAAAATCTGATTTTTATGTACTTTCAAAAACAAAGACTTTTAACGGTGTTTATAATGTCAATCAAGGATATGCTGTATTTAAACGGGTTAACGTATTAAGTAAGAATGATGAATACAGTATTGTAAGTGATAATATGGAAAACGGATTATCAGCTTATGACCATATCGTTCTAGATGGTAAAATTGCAGTGGAGCAGAAGATTATTTATTAAATTTAATGGTTGCATCTTACTGATTAAGAATTACAAAAACAGAATTATATTATAACAGATAAAAAAATGGCACGATAATTAAACAGTTATGTAAGTAAAATGTAAAATCAATTCGATGAGAAGTAGAGTATTATTCAACCGGAACAATAATATGGAACGCTTTATTTTCAATATTCATATATCAGGTAGTAGATGGAGGTTTAATAATGAAGGATAATATAGAAGAAGTTGAGAAAAGAATACAGGCTGCCTGTGACAGGTCCGGAAGAAAACGCAGCGAGGTAACCTTAATCGCAGTAAGTAAAACAAAGCCGAATGAAATGGTAAAGGAAGCCTACAGCCTCGGTATGCGTCATTTTGGTGAAAATAAAGTTCAGGAAATGGCCGGGAAATACGAGGATTTAAATGATAAGTTTGATGAAAAGGTGTATTGGCATCTGATTGGGCATCTTCAGAGAAATAAGGTGAAATATATTATTGATAAAGCAGCTTTGATTCATTCCGTAGATTCACTTCGTCTGGCAGAACAGATTGAAGAAGAAGCTGCTAAGAAAAATCTAATAAGTGAGATTCTAATAGAGGTGAATGTTGCTGGTGAAGATACCAAATTCGGAGTAAGCTGTGAGGAAGTTAACACACTTATTTTAGAAATCATAAAGTTACCGCATATAAGAGTCAGAGGACTTATGACAATTGCTCCATATGTAGAAAATCCTGAGAAAAATAGGAAGTATTTTAAGAAATTGCGAGAATTATATGTTGACATAAAAACAAAAAACACCGATAATAATTGTAATAGAAACAATTTAAATACGGACACTTTTGATATTCTATCGATGGGCATGACCGGAGATTATGAAGTTGCAATTGAAGAAGGTGCCACAATGGTTCGTATTGACAGGCATTTTCGGTGAACGTGATTATACTAAAACTGTTTAGAAAATATAGATAGGAGAATGGAAATGTCTAATATTTTTAAAGATTTTTTAAATTCAATGAAACTAACCGAAGATGATGAATATGATGATTATTTAGATGAAACAGATGAGAAGGAAGAAAAAAGAGCAAGACGTTTAGAAAAAAAAGAATTAAAGCGCATAAAGCAGGAAGAAGAATCAGATAGTCACATATATACATCGCAGCAGACTGCTGCAGCTAGTGAAATTAAAAAAGAAAGGGTGGCCAAAATGGAAAGAAGTACGGCTGGTAAGGTTGTACCGATTCGAACGACACCTAAGGGACTTGAAGTATGCATCATGAAACCAACTACCTTTGAGGACTCACAGGAAATCTGCGATATGCTGTTAACCGGAAGAGCAACCGTGATTAATTTAGAGGGCTTTGATGATAAATTAGCACAACGCACCATGGATTTTATCTCCGGTTCTGTATATGCAATCAATGGTAAGCTCCATCGTATTTCCAACTGTATCTTCATCGTTTCTCCGGATACTGTAGATATTTCCGGTGATTATCTTGATTTGATTCAGGAAAAAGGATTTGAGCCACCAACTTTTCAATCAAAATTCTAGAGGCTATGATGAATCAGGATAAGGATGAACAGATTTTACGAAAACGTTTTTTAGATTTAGCAGGCATGGCATATTCCAGAGGAATATGCATTTTCTCTGATTTTCTCAATTTGAATGAACAGAACATATTTTTAAGCCTCAAAAATGAATTACCTGGGATAAAGTATTTTTTTAACGGAGGTTTTAATGATGCCGAGAGGAAAATACTTTGTTTTTGTGGTCAGGACTTATATACAGAGGAGGACGAGCTTCCCTATCCGATCACCTGTATTAAAGTAGTACCCATAAATCATAAATTTAGTGACAGCTTAAATCATCGGGACTTTCTCGGAGCTATCCTTAATCTTGGACTTGATCGCAGCAAAATCGGTGATATTTTGATTGATGATAACCAAGGATATGTCTTCGCACATACTGCAATTAGTGAATTTGTAACGGAGCAGCTGATTAAGGTTAAGCATACCATGGTGAATTGTTCCATCATCGACAGGCGGGACTTTGATTATAAACCAAAGCTAAAGGAAGTCATTGGCACCGTATCCTCGATGAGGTTGGACAGTATGATCGCGGTCGCTTTTCAAAGCTCTAGGAGCAGCTTGTCCGGTCTGATTGAAGGTGGAAAGGTATCGGTAGGAGGAAAATTAATTCTATCAAACAGCTATACGCTGAAGGAAAACGATGTGGTTTCCGTTCGCGGTCTAGGTAAATTTATTTATGCCGGAACCTCTTATCAGACGAAAAAAGGACGATATAGTGTAAAACTGATGCTATATATATAATGATAAGCACCTTATAAAGTACTAATATGATGACAAACAAAGATGTAAACATGGATAGATCAACGAATGGTATCTGATTATCAGCAGATAAAAAGTATTTTGATTTTAATATATCAGAGTAAATAATACTAAACTAATAACTTAGAATTATCAAACATTGTTTTTACATACAAGATAAACAGATTAGGAGGAAGTCATAACCTTATTCATAATTTTGATGTGGTTATGCATTTTTTATGAATAATTCACTAACAATTAATTATGAAGATAAACCTGCTTACGATATTGTATTTGAAGCGGATTTCAGTAAACTGGCGGAGTTACTTATCTCTTTGGAAATGAAAAACCGAAGAATGATGATTATTACAGACAGTAATGTAGCTACTCTTTATCTGAATAGTCTTAAGGAAGCATTGATAACCGTAACAGATAACGTGTTTGATTATATTTTTCCAGCGGGTGAAACCAGTAAAAATCTTGATACGGTAAGCGGTTGCTATGAGAAACTTATTTTATCCGGATTTGATAGAAATGATGTTCTGATTGCACTAGGCGGAGGTGTAGTAGGAGATCTGACAGGCTTTGTC
>JAEWMT010000127.1 GCA_023393095.1 Bacillota bacterium | reverse complement strand
CACCTATGCCGGATAAGGATATGTATAAGGTGTCAATGATAGCAATAGCAAATACCAGTGTAAATGCTTTAAAAAATCCATGGGATGTTGATGTTGAAAAAACCAGTAGGCACATTGGCCCGACCGCCAGCTGTAAAAGCATTCCGAATTTAAATCCCTTTAAGATCATTTTACTTTTCCTCTCTGATAAATTCAGATAAATTTTTTCAATTATATCATCATTAAGAGGATTTTTGCAATCATATCTTATATTTAACGATTTCTTATTCTATGTAAAATTTCTTTGAACTGACTTTGATTTAAATTATCAATAAAGTCGCTGCATAACAACATTAAGCTTAAAACTAAAAACTGTTATTATGCAGCAACTTTAATTATTTAGCCTAATCTATAAACCCCAAAGGTTTATTTTTATTTTATCATTCATTGATTATCAATCAATTAATGTAACTTTTCTTCCAACTTATACGGTCTCATCATTTCATTGTCTTCATGATCAAGAATATGGCAGTGCCATACATATCCTGGTCCTAAGGACGGGTTAAACGGAAACAGATTCTCGCCAGGTTTCACTTTTCCTGCCGGTACTTTCTGAGGTGCAAAACGCACCCGTATTCTGGTTACCTGACCCGGATTTATACGTACGGTATCCTTCCAGCCTTTTTCATTTCCATCGGGTGATTCTGGTTTTCCCGTCAAATAAGGGCCTATCGGTACTAACTCAGGAGAATGATTTAACGGTGGCATTCCATTACGGGTTTCCCAATCTTTCTGGTAATCAGCGGTATTCATATCCTGACGATTAAAAACCTGAAACTGTATCAAATGTAAATGAATTGGATGGGTACCCATGGTGAGATTTACAATCATCCATTCTTCTGTTGCTCCTACCATTGGAGCCTCTGTTATAGGATATGACCATTTTAAACCATTCAGCAGAACTTCCGTAGGACCGTTATTACCCTCTATCTCATTTAATGTAATCAATCTCTTTACCGTAGGTCTCAATTCAGGTATGTGGTTCAGCTTCATAGGAAGCTTAGGTGGTTTCACGGACACCGGGTTATTCAAAGAAACTTTAAACTGCATAATCTGACCCACGGTATCCGGATCAGGACTTGATCCATCCGGATAGGGGGCTTTCGCATTATTAAGCAGAATTATTGGTGTTCCCGGCTTAATCCCTGAAAAATCAATCAGAATATCCGCTCTCTCCGCAGGGGCAAGCAGCAGGGACGACAGGATAATAGGCTTTGGCAGAAAACCTCCATCACTACCGATTTGTATAAATTTCATGCCGTTTGAAAGCTTCAGATTGTAAAATCTGGCATTCGATCCGTTCAATAATCGAAAACGATACTGTCTTCTTTCTATCTCGAGATATGGCCAAACTTTTCCATTAACCGTAATGGTATCTCCTAAGAATCCTGGCCTCCAATACGGATGTATCTCTGGATTTATTCCTTCCGAATTAAATAGTAACGAACCATCCGTAAGAAACATTCTATCCTGTATTATAATCGGTATTTCATATTTTCCTTTTGGCAAAATTGATTCTATATGTTTACTATGGCAGTGTTCTTTTTTCTCCGTACCTTCTCTTATTAAATAGAAACCCTCAAGTCCTGCATACATATTCAGCCTGGTCATACCCAATGAGTGATCGTGGTACCAGAGCGTAGTCGGCTCCTGTTTATTAGGATAAGAATAAACAGATGTCACATATTTGGGTCCATGTAGCTTATTATAGGTAAACCATGCCTCAGGATGACCATCAGAAGCAGAAGGTACTTCTCCTCCATGCAAATGAGTTACTACCGGTACCGGGTACTGGGCTTTTCTAAATCCGGGTGGGAACAGCGGCCATGGTTTGGGCGGATCCATCGGCATTTGATTGGGATTTGCCCAATGCAGGGTTGGATCAACCGCAAACGGATGTTTACTATTTAGTTTGTTATTCCATTTTACTTTGACCGGAATTCCCTGAATAGCTTCGAACGTTGCACCGGGAGAACTCTTGTTATATATTGCTACGCTGCCTTTTGAGTTCTTAACCAGTCCTCCATAGCCCCAAATTCTTGTTTTCGGAAATCCTTTGGGAAGAACCTGCTGCTTAAATTCAACTATATCAATTTTATAAATATCCTCATTTTTGTTATTATATTTTTTATCATGCTTATATTTATTAAGGGGCATATATACCGGTGGCTTTATTAGTTGATTTTTATATTTAGGAATTAATACAGGATTTAGTTTTTGGACTGATTTTGCAGAATTATCGGATGAAGTTATATGAAGAATTTTGGGAAACGGTCTTAAATATTTTTTTCTTTTTGAAAATAACCGCTGTATCTTATCGAATAACATATCAAAACCTCCTAATGGATGTATATAATATAATATGATTATTAGACAAAAAGGTTATATTTTCGACGTACTATTTCTTCCGTAATAAGAAATGCCCCTAACAAGCTCTTTCGGAATAATAAGGAACCAATCGAATGTCAGACCGATGGATCATAAATAGACTGATGTTTTTCGATATGATATCATAGAGGCAAAAAGTGAATTGGGCACAACTTCCTGTGACAAAGCCGACAGTTTCAAATGTTCGCTCATATAAATCTAAAAATTTACATATCTTAAATATTTTTAAACGAGTGAACCAAACACCTTCCTCAATAATCTAATAATCAGAGCTCAAAAAGTTATCGATCGATAAAGAAAGGAACTTCATAATACACATGAAAAGGAATAGCCGCAGTGAATAAAAATGATTTTACCGAACAAGTGATGGCAGCGGAGAAAACGTTGTATCACATATCCAAATCCATTCTGAAGAATGACTGTGACTGCGCGGATGCCGTTCAAGAGACTATTATTACGGCATACAGCAAACTTCACAGCTTGAGAGATGAGCGTTTCTTCAAGACATGGCTATGCAGGATATTGATCAACAAATGTTACCAGATTTGTAAAGCCAACAAAAAAGTGTTACCGCTTGAAGACTATATGGAAGCACGATCTTCATCGGAACGGCAAAATGATCTGGGCTTGTTTGACGCCATCATGGAACTAAAAACAGAACTTCGACAGGTTATTGTCCTACATTATATCGAAGGCTTTAAAACTATGGAAATGGCCAAGATTTTAAAAATACCGGAGGGTACAGTAAAAAGTCGTTTATCGCGTGCGCGAATAGAATTAAAATCAATATTTGGAGAAAAGGAGGTTCCAAACCATGAACAATGACGATTGGAATAATGTTTTTCCTGAGGTGCCTCAGAATTTTCATGAAACAATGCAACATACATTGGACACTCAGATATTAAATAAAATCGGGAGAAAAAAAGTCTTAAAAAAAAGATTTATCATCGTGTTTGCAGCTCTAATTTCGGTATTTGGAGTTACAGCCACGGCTGCACAGGTGATACAATGGAATAATAAACTTGCCCAAAAATTCGGAGTCAATGAACAGCAGCAAAACAAGCTGGCCTCGGATGGAGCCATGACCCCCGTAGGTCAGACCGTAACGAAAAACGGCTTAACGATTACAGCACTTCAAACACTTGGCGATAATAACGGTGTCTATCTTCTATTTAATGTCAAAGCTCCGAAAGGAATCACACTGTCGGATTCAAATGGGCTTGGTATGGACGTTGGCATCGAAGGAATCGGTCATAATATCAGCCTTACTTGCGGATTTATGGATAATAGCGACCCTACCGCATCGCCCTCCGGTGCAGCCAACGAGCGATACTACGAAGTATATCTGGACAATAGTGAAAAGGAAAATTGGAACGGTAAAACCATCACGGTTGATTTTACAAATCTTACTGTTGTTGACCCAGACGATAGCCCTACGCCAAATCGGCGTGTTGTCGTGGAGGGAAATTGGAAGCTGTCCTGGATCCTTTCTTATTCTAAGCAGATGCAGACATTTGATATTAATAAAACGTATAATATCAGCGGACATGAAGTCACTGTAAAATCTGTCAAACTCTCTCCGCTGACGATGACGCTCGAGCTCGACGGAAGCGGGCTGGCTCAACTTGTTGCTAATTCGGATCTGAAGGAGGCCGGCAACCTGTGTACCCTTTCACTGATAAAAAAAGACGGAACCACGTTTGTTTCAAGTCCTATGGAAGAAGGTTTTTCGGGTACTTCCTATAAACGCATGGACCGCTTTTACCCGGTTCAGGATATAGAGCAGGTTACCAGCATCAAGCTGACCTTTTACTGGGAGAAAGAGAAAAATACTTTAACCATTACATTACCCAAAAATAGCATATCTGAAAGAACAGATGAATAAGAGTTATTGCAAATACCAGCGTTAATCTATAAAAATCCATGTGATGCTGATGTTGATAATAACTTATTAATAAAGTTGCTGCACTATAACATAATACTTAAAAACTTACAATCTGTTATTATGCAGCAACTTTGATTATTTAGACGAATATATAAAACCTAAAGGTTTATTTTCATTTTCATTCATTGATTATCTAACAATTAATGTTACTTATCTTCAACCTTATACGGTCTCATCATTTCATTGTCTTCATGATCAAGAATATGGCAGTGCCATACATATCCCGGTCCTACAGATGGTTTAAACGGAAACAGATTCTCACCCGGTTTCACCTTTCCTGTCGGTACTTTCTGAGGTGCAAAACGCACCAATATTCTGGTTACCTGCCCCGGATTCATACGTACGGTATCCTTCCAGCCTGTTTCATTCTCATCCGGCGATTTTGGCTTGCCGATCAAATACGGATCTATCGGTACACTTTCTGGGGTATGATTTAGCGGAGGCTTTCCATTACGTTTTTCCCATTCCGTTAGGTAATCCATTGTATTCATGTCCTGACGATCTAATATCTGAAATTGTATCAGATGTAAATGAATTGGATGTGTATCCATGGTCAGGTTTACTATCATCCATTCTTCGGTTGTCCCTACCTTTGGCACCTCCGTTATAGGATTAGACCATTTTAGACCGTTCAGCAATACTTCCGTAGGTCCGTTATTCCCTTGTACTTCATTTAATGTAAGCAGTCTCTTTACAGTTGGTTTCAATTCAGGTATACAGTTCAAATTCATTGGTAGCTTAGGTGGTTTCACAGGTTTCTGGCTTTTTATAGGCACCTTGAATTGCATGATCTGACCTACAGTATTCGGATCAGGACTTGCTCCATCCGGGTAGGGAGCTTTCGCATCATTAAGCATAGTAATTGCAGTACCAGGAGTAATTTCTGAGAAATCAATCAGAATATCCGCCCTCTCCGCAGGAGCTAGCAGAAGTGATGACAGAGTTACAGGCTTTGGCAGATATCCACCGTCACTTCCGATTTGTATAAATTTCATACCATTTGAAAGCTTTAGATTATAAAATCTGGCATTTGATCCATTCAGTATACGAAAACGATACTGCCTTCTGTCCACATTAAGATTTGGCCAGACTTTTCCATTAACCATAATCGTATCTCCAAAGAATTCCGGTACCCAATACGGATGGATATCGGGATTAACTCCTACTGTATTAAAAATTAAAGAACCATCGTTAAGAAACATTCTATCCTGTATTACAATTGGTATTTCATATTTTCCTTTTGGTAAAATTGATTCTATATGTTCATTTGGGCAATGTTCTTTTATCTTAGTACCTTCCCTCAATAAATAGAAACCAGCAAGTCCTGCATAGACGTTCAGCCTAGTAATACCCAATGCATGATCATGGTACCAGAGCGTAGTCGGCTCCTGTTCGTTCGGATAAGTATAATCAGATGTCACATATTTAGGTCCATGTAGTTTATTATAGGTAAACCATGCTTCAGGATGACCATCAAAAGCTGAAGGCACTTCCCCTCCATGCAAATGCGTTACTGCGGGAACCGGAGACTGGGCTTTTTTAAAACCGGGTGGGAAAAGCGGCCATGGTTTGGGTGGATCCATCGGCATTTGATTGGGGTTAGCCCAATGCAGGGTTGGATCAACAGCAAATGGATGTTTACCTTTAAGTTTGTTATTCCATTTCACCTTTACCGGAATTCCCTGAATAGCTTCAAAAGTTGCGCCGGGAGAACTTTTGGAATATACAGCTCCACTTCCTTTCGGATTTTCAACCATACCCCCATAACCCCAAACTTTGGTTTTCGGAAATCCCTTTGGGAGAATCTGTTGCTTAAATTCACTCATATCTATTTTATAGATATCCTCTATTTTATCATTACCTTTTTTACTATTCTTTTGTCTTTTAATAGGCTTATATACTGGTGGCTTAACAAGCTGATTTTCATATTTACGAATTAGAGCAGGATCAAGCTTTTGGGCTGATTTTGCAGTTTTGTCAGTTGCAATTTTATGAAGTATTTTGGAAAGCGGCTTGATTGTAAGTAAATGTTTCATATGACTTAATATCATATTATAACCTCCTTAATTGTCAGTATATTCTATTATATGATTATTTGACAAAAAGGTTATTATTTCGACATTTAATTTCATAGAAGATGCCCCTATCCAAGCTTTTACAGCCAATAGGGGCATCTTCTCTTTATCTTAATATGAAGAAAAATATGATTATATGATTTTTCGATAATTACTTAAAATAAGCTACACCTGACTCAAAGAGATATTGATTCTGATCGCCATAGATATTAACTGCAACGGAAGCCCCTCTTCGTTCAGAGTGAGTCATCTTACCGAGTATTCTTCCGTCCGGACTTGTGATACCTTCAATTGCATAGTAGGAACCGTTCGGGTTGTAATCCTCATCCATTGTAGGATTACCGTCAATGTCCACATACTGTGTTGCAATCTGTCCGTTTTCAAATAACTTCTTAATCCACTCTTCGCTAGCCACAAATCGTCCTTCACCATGAGACGCTGGAATAGAATATACTCCACCAAGCTCAGCTTTCATTAACCATGGTGATTTATTGGTTACAATCTTTGTATAAACGGATTTAGAAACATGGCGCCCGATATTGTTCATTGCTAAAGTAGGGGAATCTTCCTTCTGAGGAGTAATCTCTCCGTATGGAACAAGTCCAAGTTTAATCAGTGCCTGGAAACCATTACAGATACCAAGTGCAAGACCATCACGGTTTTTCAATAGATCATTGACTGCATCTTTAATCTTCTCATTACGGAACGCTGTTGCGATAAATTTACCGGAACCATCTGGCTCATCTCCGGCGGAGAAGCCACCGGGGAACATAAGAATCTGTGCCCCCTTTATACCTTTTTCAAAGGCCCCCACAGATTCTCTTATGTTGTTCTCCGTCAAATTTTTGAAAACAAACGTCTCTATCTCGGCACCGGCATTTTTGAATGCCATCAGTGAATCATACTCGCAATTGGTTCCAGGGAATACCGGTATAAATACCTTCGGTCTGGCAACCTTATTCTTAGCTACATAAACCGTCTTTGCATCATACAGCTTTGTCTTAAGTGCTGTTTTTATCTCTGTCTCTTCTACAGCTTTCGTATGAGTAGGATATACTTTTTCTAAGGTTCCCATCCATGCACTCAGAGCTTCTTCCATTGCTATCTTTACATCACCATAGACGAACTCGCTTGTATCAGTTACTGTACCGATTTCACTGTACTCATCACTGGTAAAACCGCTATTATTTAAGTTCGCTGCCGCATCTTTCGTCATTTCTATGATAATGGAACCATAGGAAGGTTGGAACAATTCATTCTCAGAGAGCTCACTATTCAGGGTTACACCTAATTTATTACCAAAAGCCATTTTGCTTACTGCTTCTGCAATACCGCCAAAGCCGACAGCAAAAGCTGACATTATCTCGCCTTTTCTCGCTAATTTCGTGATTTTTTCATAGATATTCATTACCTGCACATAATTCGGAAGATCATATGCATCCTTTTTGATGTCAAATTTTACTATAACATTACCAGGTTTCTTTAATTCTGTTGTAACTACATCATCGCTCTTTGCTACATCAACTGCAAAGGAAACTAATGTTGGTGGTACGTCGATATCATTAAAGCTTCCGGACATACTGTCCTTTCCTCCGATGGAAGGTAAACCAAGCTTTACCTGAGCATCATATGCTCCAAGAAGAGATACCAGAGGTTCACCCCAGCGTTTAGGATCATTTCCAAGTCTTCTAAAGAATTCCTGGAAAGTGAAACGAATCTTTGAATAATCACCACCGGCTGCTACAATCTTAGCTACAGAGGAAATTACTGCATAAACTGACCCATGGAAAGGAGACCAGCTAGATAGATAAGGATCGAAGCCGTAACTCATCATAGTAACCGTATCGCAGCTACCGCTTAATACCGGAAGCTTCGCTGTCATGGTCTGAATCGGAGATAACTGATATTTACCGCCGTAAGGCATAGTTACGGTTGCTGCTCCAATGGAGCTGTCAAACATTTCAACAAGACCTTTTTTAGAACATACATTCAGTGCTGACAGATTCTTTAACCATTTTTCTTTTATATCAGCTCCAGAGAGTTCCACACCTTTATCTAAATAACTATCTTCCTTGGAAGGCATAGTTATATAAGCCACAGCTTCCTGATGTGCACCGTTGGTATCTAGAAAGGCTCTGGATATATTAACAATTTCCTTGCCGCGCCATTTCATAACAAGCCTCGGTGATTCAGTAACTTCAGCAACAACAACAGCTTCAAGGTTCTCTTCCTCGGCGTAGGTAAGCATCTTATCCACATCCTTCGGATCAACCACAATTGCCATTCTCTCCTGAGATTCGGAGATTGCAAGCTCTGTTCCGTCAAGGCCTGCATACTTCTTGGGAACCTTATCAAGATCAATCTGAAGACCTACTGCCAGCTCACCGATTGCTACGGATACACCGCCCGCACCAAAGTCATTACATTTCTTAATTAAACTGCTTACTTCTTCCCTGCGGAACAATCTCTGTAGCTTACGTTCGGTGGGAGCATTACCCTTCTGTACCTCAGCACCACAGGTTGTAATGGATTGTGTCGTATGCTTCTTCGAAGAACCTGTTGCACCGCCGCAACCATCGCGTCCGGTTCTTCCGCCCATTAGTATAATGATATCCCCGGGATCGGAATTCTCACGAATTACATTTTTCCGCGGGGCAGCTCCCATAACTGCACCGATTTCCATTCTCTTTGCTACGTAATTCGGATGATATATTTCATCAACTAGACCGGTTGCAAGCCCAATCTGGTTACCGTAGGAACTGTAACCTGCTGCCGCTCCGGTACAGATCTTTCTCTGAGCCAGTTTACCCTCAAGTGTATCCTTAACAGATACAGTTGGATCGGCTGCACCCGTTACTCTCATCGCCTGATATACATAACCTCTTCCCGATAACGGATCGCGGATTGCACCGCCAAGACAGGTTGCCGCACCACCGAAGGGCTCAATCTCTGTCGGATGGTTGTGGGTTTCATTTTTAAAGAATACCAGCCATTCCTCCGTCTTACCGTCAATCTCTACCGGTACGATTATGGAGCAGGCATTGATTTCATCGGATACTTCCATATCCTCTAATTTACCGTCTGCTTTTAATTTCTTCATAGCCAGCAGCGCGATATCCATAAGAGAGATATATTTATCATCTCTTCCCTTATATAGCTTCTCACGCTCATTTAAATAGCTGTTGTATGCAGCTTGTATTGGTTCAGTATAATAGCCTTCTTCAAACTGAATATCCTTCAGTTCTGTTAAGAAGGTGGTGTGACGGCAGTGATCGGACCAATAGGTATCCAGAACACGTATCTCTGTCATAGTAGGATTGCGCTTCTCTTCGGTTGCAAAATAATTCTGGATAAACTGAAAATCCTTTAATGTCATGGCTAAATTAAGGGAAGTATAAAGCTCTTTTAAACTGTCCTCATCCATCGTAGTGAACCCTTCAAAAATAGTAACATCATCAGGATCACTGAACTGTGTAACTAAGGTATCCGGTTTCTCTTCATCCGCTTTTCTGGAATCCACCGGGTTGATGCAATACGCTCTGATCTTCTCATAATCCTCCTCAGTTATATTACCGGAAAGAATATAAGTTGTGGCAGAACGGATAACCGGTTCTTCTTTTTCATTCAATAGCTTTACACATTGAACCGCAGAATCAGCCCTCTGATCAAATTGACCCGGTAAATATTCAACGGTGAAAACCCTGTCACTACTGCCCGTCGGAAAACTTTCTTCATAGAGTACATCTAACGGTGGCTCAGAAAATACAGTACCCAATGATTTTTTATATGTATCCTCACTAATATTTTCTATATCATAACGAATCAGAACACGTACGTCGTCCAATCCTTTCATTCCTAAATAGCTGCGAAGCTCTGTTCTTAATTCTTTTGCTTTTACTGCATATGCTTTTTTCTTTTCTACATAAATTCGTTTAACGCTGCTCATATCAAAGCTCCTTCTTCTTAACATTGTAGTTTTTGATTTATCTTTTAGCATTGTGCTTCTTTTGATTAGCTTTCTGAAGGAGCTTAACTCCTTCTTTTAACATTGTAATTCTTTCGATTATCTTCCTAAAGATGCTTGGATCCTTCTTTTTAACATTCTGATATTTTTAACTACTTGCATTATAACATAACTTGTCTTATAATCAAAATTAATATATGTTAACCTTTTTATTAGCCAAGCTAATAGATATGAAATTATTTCAAATCAATTAAAATATTGTCAACTTCTATTCCCATGATTATTTTTAAATAATTACGAAACTCTTAAATTTTAGATATTGCATACTACTACAAAGACTATATAGTTTCGCAATTACCTACTATTTATTTTTGTTGAAAGGAGTATACCATGGATATCAATTATGAACTATATAAAGTATTTTATCAAGTTGCAAAAAGCCTTAGTTTTTCTGATGCTGCAGATGCACTGTTCATCAGTCAGTCAGCGGTTAGTCAATCGATTAAAACCTTGGAGAAGCGTCTGAATCAGCCTCTGTTTATCCGTAGTACCAAACGGGTCGCTCTTACCAAAGAAGGTGAATTACTTTTAAAGCACATTGAACCGGCAATTAATCTAATCAGCCGCGGTGAAAATCAACTATGTGCTGATCCAAAGAACGGAGTGCAGTTAAGAATTGGCGCCAGTGATACGATCTGTCGCTATTATCTGGTTCCCTTCCTTAATAATTTTCATAAAAAATACCCTAATATTCATATTAAGGTTACCAATGGTACATCCCTTCAATGTGCGAAACTGCTCGAACGTAATGAGGTAGATATTATCGTAACCAATTCTCCGAATCCCGCTTTGAACAATATGATGCAGATTATTCCCGTAAAAGAGTTCAGGGATATCTTCATTGCCAACAGTGAAGCGTTTCCAATTATGAACCGGACCATTACACTCAAGGAGCTTCAGCAATATCCAATTCTGATGTTGGATAAGCGTTCGACTACAAGTATTTTCCTGCATAATCTCTTCTTAGAGAATTCACTGGACCTAGTTCCTGCGATTGAACTCAGCAGTAATGATTTGCTGATTGATCTTGCAAAAATTGGGCTTGGAGTTGCCTTCATCCCAGACTTTTGTATCAAGGAATTTGATGATCTTTCCATTATAACAACAACGCAGCAGATTCCTACAAGAACTTTGGTCGCAGCTTATAATAGCGATATTCCGATTTCGGATGCAGCAAGATATTTTATCGATAGTTTAACAGCTGATAAGAAATGATATTAAATAATAGGTTTGGGTTTATTTATTATCCAACCAAAAAATAATTGCCTCCTGTCTGTAATACTTTAATAACTATTGATTTAAAGTATTACAGAAGGAGGCGCCTTTATTATAACGTCTATTTTATGTATTCAATTTGTATGTGTTATTAATATTGAACAAATGTAAAGATAGGCTCTTTACCAGGGTTTACTGCTGCTGTGCAATTGTAAAATGCACTTTTACCTAATGATGAACTTGTCAATTTTGCTGTACCTATAGCACTACTATATGATCCATCCGTATTCGCAATCGAATATCCATAAGTACTTGTAGTCCATGAAGAACTATTGGGAGTAGCAGTTAATGATCCGGAACTTATGTGAACGAGTCCGCTGTCATAATTTATTATAGTTAATGAATGTTTTATTGTTGCTACAAGAACGTTATTATAATAGCATGAACAATTACCATTATAGATTTTTGTTGTACTGCCAGTTGCTGCTACATTGCTTAATGAACTATCCTTTGATACAGGTGCCGAACCGGAAATCGTTTCTACCGTTACTTTGCACTCAATCCGAAGATTATCGTTGACATTAATAGTTTCACCATCCGTAATTGTCTTTCCGTTAAGAGCCGACATAATAGCTGACATATCAACATTATCCGTCTTATCTTCAGCTCTTGCGGTACCATAATTACTCAATACCAACAGGGAGATTACAAATACTCCAATAAAACCTTTCATAAAACCAAACATTAATTTTCTACTCATATATACCCTCCTTCGTAAAAATAAATATATTTTATATACAATTGTATATAATTTCCATGTCAAATTTTCATCTAATTCTATCACTCATTTTATCTGATAATATTGTGGATTGATAATTTTTATCATAGATCTGGGTTTTAATACTTTTTTCCTGCTGATTACTACTTGTTAATACTTCACCCATACATGCAATCGAAGCTCCAAGACTAACAAAGGCAATTGCTATAACCAGCGATAATACTATCCTTGTATTCTTTGCTGTCTTAGCATCTAGCATAAACATTAGTCTCTTATTTAAGTTTTGTTTTGCATTTAAGAAAGGTGTTCCAAAATTAGAGCTGTATACAGGCATAACAGCAGCTGCTTCTAGTATAGCCAGACCATACTGCCTTCTCTTATCATGAGATAGTTTTTTTGTACTCATCTCATCACAGGCATATTCGCACCACTTATCCAATTCAACTGAATATAAATATAAAAATGGATTGAACCAATATAAAATTCGAATCAGAAGTACAAATAATTTTATTATCATATCTTTCTTTTTATAATGAATCAGTTCATGAGATAAGATGTATTCTATATTCATCGTTTTCATTTCATCACTCGGTAATAAAATAATCGGAGATATAAACCCTATAAGCATTGGAGTATTTATATTTTCATTGACATAAATTTGAACTTGTTTTTTAATACCAAACTTCTTAGCACATAATTCAGCAATTTCACAAACCCTACTGTTAACTATTTTTTTATCACTTACTATGATATATCTAAATTTGATATAGCAGAAAACCTGCCATATTAAAAATGCAGCAATACCAAATATCCAAATAAGCAAAATGCCTCGATATAAAAGAGTATTTTCGTTTACATGATTGCCAGTTAGTTTAAAGTAGTTCGATCCAATGATACTTTCCTGCCCAATTAAGGCCTTGAACGGTTTTCCAAACAGTATATCAATTATATTACCAATCGGAATTATGTAAAATATTAAAATAATTTTTAAAATTCTATAATGCCATAATGCACTAAAACTTTGTTTTGTTATCCGCTCAATTAGTAGAAATAAAAGAAAAACCAAACTTCCTGCGATAGACATACTAAAAATATAATTCAATATAGTCATCTCACTCACCTATCTTTCTGAAAGCCATTGTTTCAGCTCTTCTACTTCTTCATTTGTCAATTTCTTATCACCATACAATGCTGCAAAAAAATTTTTAATTGAGCCTTCATACATTACTTCCAAAACGCTTTTCGCTTTCAATCTGTTATAGGCTTCCTGAGATACTGACGGATAATGTACTGTTCCTCTTCCCTTATTGTCTGATATCAAAAGACCTTTGTCAGCCAAGCGGGATAGGAAGGTAGATAATGTTTGAAGTTTCCAGCCCTTATTATGCTCATTATTAAAGTATGCAAGCATATCAACTGTAGCTACAGGCATCTCCTGCTTCCAGAGATACTTCATGATTTCCATTTCGGTTGCCGACACTTCCTTAATGCGCTTCACATGTGCCCCCTCCATTAACTTCACTGCATTTTAAATGCATAATTCTAATTTTATACTACATGCTTGTAGAGTTAATGTCAAGATCTTTTGTAATTTTATACATTATTTTATATTATTTCCTATTTATATGGTGTTTTATTGTAATTTACAATTCGGATATGCTGGAATTTCACCATTATGATACAAGAAACCCCAAAGTTAGACTTTAAATATCTAAACTTTGGGGTTTTCGCAGAATATTCTTATTACAAAATTATTAAAACTATTATTTAAATTCTTCTAATCTGCCCTGAATCACTTTATTATAATTCAAGACATTTCTCTCATATTCTTCATCCATGAATTTAGATGTAATTAAGAAATCTGCGGTAGCTCTGTTATTTGCAACAGGGATATCATAGACTGCACTAATTCGAAGCAGCGCTTTCACATCCGGATCATGGGGTTGGGCTGCAAGCGGATCCCAGAAGAATATTACGAAATCAATATTTCCTTCAACAATTCTAGAACCAATCTGCTGATCACCACCGAGAGGACCGCTGTTATATGCCTTCACCGGAAGCCCGGTTTTATCAACAATTAATCTGGCTGTAGTACCTGTGCCGCATAAAAAGTGGCTTTTTAAAATATCCTTATTCTTATCGACCCATTCTACCAGTTCATGCTTCTTGGTGTCATGTGCAATCAATGCGATATGCTTTTGCTTACCGACTATAAATTTAATATAATCATCCTGAATCATCTTACGTTACCTCTCCTGTATTCAATAATATCCGCTTCTTCTTGATTATTATCATATAGGAAAAGCACATTAATTGCAAGCATCTTTACTGAAACTAACAATTTGTTAGAATTTTGACTTAGAAACTTTTTTAAATTTTCTTTCATATTTATACTCATAGGATGTTCTATTAAGTTTTCCGGTTGCTCGTCTTGTTCATAAGCCACCAATATTTTATCAGGACTCCCAAAATCTACTCCCACGCTTTGTCATATATTTCTCTTCCTTTTATTCATTTTTGAACGTAATACCTGAACCGTAAAACCTCCATAAGATCTAGACCTTATGGAGGTTAGCATTTTCCCTGCAAGCCTTCTACCATTTTATATGAAAATCATGAAAATAACTTTAATAAACTTTAATAATTATATGACTTCCTGTTTCAAAGCATCAATTATATTTTCCTTCCTTACTCGTCTGCTGGAATACAGCATTGCCGTACCCACAATTAGAAACACCGATGCTATTACAATATAGATGCTGGTCATTGGCAGGATAAAGCCATAACTAAACTTGACCATCAGGACGCGATACATCAGATACATTACAAGGAAGCTTATGGGCAAGCCATATATCAAAGCCTTAATTCCATAGAAAATACTTTCGTAATTCAACATTCTATTAAAGCTCTTTGGTGTTATACCAATGGATTTTAACATTGCAAACTCCCTCTTTCTCAAAGCAATGCCGGTGGAAATAGTATTAATGATATTAGCAATACAGATTGCTGTAATCAGAATAATAAAGGCATAGGTAAATACGGATACCAGAAGAAGCGCCTGCTGTTCACTTTCTTTGTAATTATATACATTAAAAATATAAAGACGGCTCTCGCCCACCTGACTTTGTATTTCTTCGAGATTCTCCTGGAGTTTTATTGGATTATCACTATTAAAATACACTTCCGGATATAATTCCTTCGCTACCTGATCTTCCTCCCCCTGAGTTATCTTATTAAATGCAGCTTCTGACATAACTATATGGAAGCCTGCTGTATCACCTAAGGTCATAATTCCCATCGGCATTTGATTTGTCAGAGCGGCAACCTTAACAGGCTGTAAATCTTCATTTTTCTCTGTATCCACATTATTAAACTGTAAATCAATCTGATCACCGATCTTTGTGCTAATAACCTTTTTTTCTACATATTTATCTTCGCCCTCATCCTTAAATCTCATTGTATCAATTACAATTGCAGTTGGATTATTTGTGTCGGTAAGTTTTGAAAAATCGCCCCCTACTGTTTTTGCATATTCCTTTAATGATTTATCATCCAGAACATTTACTACTACATAATATCTATATTTACCGTCCTCCATCTTATTTTCTTTATTCTCCTTCAGATAGTCCGGAGTCCTATCTTCAGGAATTAGTGTGGATGCTGACAATTTCTTATTTATTGTCATATTTTTAATATTATCAACAGAAGTAATGGACTGAATGATATTATCCTTCTCATTAGCATTGTCAGAATTTATGCCGGTCTGTATATCAAAATTAATCCCATCCTGTGTCATTACCAGCGATTTTTTTAAATACATGGTAAATGTAGATACAACCAAAAACAAAACCATACTGATAATCAGCGAAAATACAGTTGCCTTGTACCTTCCCTTATTCCTTTTTAGATTCTTTAATCCCAAATCGCCTTCAATACCAAAAAGCATCCGGGTGAATTTGGAGGTTCGTACCTGTCTGCCTTTAATTTTGACATCCGTAACCTGTCTGATTGCGTCAATCGCCGAGATATTGGACGCTCTTCTTGCGGGGATATAGGTTGATATAAGAATCGTGGCAGCTGATACCAGGATTGCAATAATTAATGAAGACGGGTAGACAATCAGGCGAAATCCTCCCGATACATTAAGTACTCCTTTCAGCATCGGATTAATACAAATATAAGTAATACCCAATCCTATATATCCTGCGATAATACCAAGTGGAATACTAATTATTCCAATCACTGCACCTTCAAAAAACACGGAATTTCTCTTCTGTTTCTTTGTTGCACCAACACTTGAAAGCATTCCCAGATATCTGGATCGTTCCGATACCGATATAGCAAATGCATTATAGATTAACGAAATAGAACCAATCATGATGATTACCATGATAATTGCCGATAAGGTATAAAGCATATCCTTAACCTGATCATCCTTTAGCACACCATAGTATCTTAAAAGATCGTTATTATATTTGTAATCCTTAATTCCGTTCTCAGAAGCGATTTTATCTCCTATATTAAAAAGCTTATTATTTACCTTCTTAAAGATAACCGATACATTGAAGGTTTCTTCTGAATTTACGATTTTACTGTCAATATAAGTAATTCCCGTATATCCCGGTGACCAGTTATACTCCCATACCGGCCGTTTAATGAAACCTACGATTGTATAGGATTTTTTCATATTCTCCGTTAATTTTTCAGTAACTGAATCATTCTCCCATTGCAGCGGAGATCTTTGCAGCATGGGTTCTTTGTTTGCTTCTTCCTTATCTTTTGAAGTGGACTGTCTCTGTCCAAGATTAAGGTCAATCTTATCTCCAATGGAGTAATTAACCTTAGCATTGGTTATAATTTCCTCATTCAGTACTATGTCATCCGGTTTTTCCGGTAATCTGCCTTTTACCAGCTTAATTGGTAATTTTTCAAAGCCTTCCTTACTGTATTCCATAATATATAGGTACGGTTTATTCTTATTCTGGCCGCCCTTAAGATAACCATATCCGGGTTCCCGGTTTATAATCGTTGTTTTTACCTTACTATTTGACTGTATTGAAGCTAGCTGTTTTTTATTTACATTATTGTAAGTCGCATGCCATTCCCCATATTGAGAAATTGACTGTCTCTGCATCATATCCATAAAAGACAACCCAAGGGTTGCAACAGCGGTAATCATCGCTGCGGATATAATTGTACCCATGATTGTTACCAGGGTTCTCTTTTTGTTCATTCTTAACTGGCGAAGTGTTAATTTATTTACAATATTCATGGACGTATCACCTCGTCTTTGGCAATCCGCCCGTCTTCTATTGCTATAATTCTGTCTGCCTGGAGTGCAATCCGTTCATCATGGGTTATAACCAAAAGAGTCTGCTGGTAAGTCTTATTAAACATCTTCAATAATTCAATTATTTCGGTGCTGTTCTTACTGTCCAGATTACCTGTCGGCTCATCGGCAAGCATAATTGCCGGTTTATTAATCAATGCCCTGCCTATTGATACTCTTTGCTGCTGCCCGCCGGAAAGCTGATTCGGAAGGTGACTTAATCTTCTTTCAAGATCAAGTGTTCTTACAATACTGTTTAGTTGCGTCGAATCAACCTTCTGCCCATCAAGCAGTACGGGCAGTGTAATGTTTTCTTCTACGGTGAGTACCGGAATCAGATTATAAAACTGATAGACAAGCCCGATCTGTCTGCGTCTGAAAATAGCTAACTGGGTTTCTCCCAGGTGATAGATGTCCGTATTGTCCACATAAACCTTTCCGTCGGTCGGCCGGTCGACACCGCCGAGCATATGAAGAAGTGTTGATTTTCCCGAACCAGAGGGCCCGATAATGGCTACAAATTCTCCCTTTTTTACTGAAAATGAAATATCATCCAGGGCTTTTACTGCCGTATCACCGTTACCATACTGCTTTGATAGATGTTCTACTCTTAAAATATCCATATAAATTCTCCTTTTCCTTCTGAGGCCTTTCACACCGTATCAGACGGAGCATATATAACATTTGAATATGATGTAATTTCATAATTCTTCGTATAATAGTCCTCATAATTACATAATTGGTATTTATAAAGATATTCTATCTGCTGCAGATGACTCTTCGATGACTTAAAAATTACAATTTTGTCACTTTACTTTTGATTATAATATTTTAAGATACCTTTTTATAAAATTTAATACTGAAGCTTGTCCCTTGATTTTTCCTGCTGGTAACATTAACATCTCCGTTCTGGCTTATTATAATGCTCTTTGCCATTGCAAGGCCGATACCAACGCTATCCTCATTTGCATTTTTCCCTTTATAAAACCGTTTAAATATATACGGTAGATCCTCTTTATTGATACCAGTACCGTTATCTTGAATCACAATCTCCGTAAAGATTGGATTATCATTAAATTGAATCTTGATTTCTCCTCCGTTTGATGTATGCTCGATACAATTCTTGATTATGTTGATTAGTGCCTCTGTAGTCCATTTTAAATCTCCGATAAAAGTAACTTCCTGATTACCCTGAATAGTAAGCTTCTGCTCCTTTAGCTCCATTGGAATTAGAAGTGCTTTCATTGCCTGCTGTATCAATTCATTTACATCAATACATTCCTTTTTAAACTTCACGGTTCCTGCATCCAGTTTAGACAACTTTAAGAGGGAAGTCAGCAACCATTCCATTCGTTCCAACGAAAGTCCTAGATTTTTCGTGAATTCCTTCCTTTTTAAGGGATCTAGGTCACTTTTCTTTAACAAATCCGTCATGACCATCATTGAAGTAAGCGGTGTTTTCAGCTGATGTGATATATCAGAAATTGCATCGGCAAGCTGTTCCTTCTCCGTCTGGAGAAGTTGTGCCTGTTTGGATAAAATCAAAGTCACTTTATAGATATCATTTTTTAGAATGCTTAGCTCACCTTCCTGGTTATCACGAATATCCAAAGAGTAATCCCCGGAGTATATTTGCCTAAGATACCCTGAGAGCTTTTCAATATCCCGGTACCTTCGAGCGGTATAAAAGATAAAGATGCCAATCAGAATGGAGCCGGTTATCATTACAACCCCGCCTGCTAATAGATTAATTATGCATGCTGCTGCAGTTCCTGCACCAAGGACAGCTAGGGCCATTATTAGCATTACTCGATATTCACTGTTACGCAACATTCTATTCACCTACCTTATAGCCGAAACCCCGTACTGTTTTTATGATAGAAGGATTTTGAGGATCCTCCTCTAATTTATCTCGTAACCTTTTTATATAAACCGTCAACGTATTGTCATTTACGAAATCACCAGCCACATCCCATATTCCCTCTAGCAACTGATTACGGGAAAGGATCTGACCCTCATTATTCGCAAAAATGAGCAGCAGCCTATATTCCAGTGCCGTCAGAAGAATTTCCTTTCCATTTTTATATACTTTGGCATCCAATATATTAATCCTTAGTGAATCCAGCTCAATCACGTTCTTCGTACTGCTCTCCTTTTGGTATCTTCGTAATACCGTTTTAATCCGAGCTATCAGTTCACGGATACGAAAAGGCTTTGTGATATAATCGTCTGCCCCAAGCTCCAGACCCATAACCACATTTACCTCTTCATCACAGGCCGTTAATATGATTACCGGAGTATCCCACCGCTCCCTAGCCAGTTTGCATAATTCATAACCGCTCCCATCAGGTAATGTCAGATCCAAGATACATAAATCAAATTTATGTTCTGAAAAAGCCTTCTTTCCGGATGCTACATCATGGCATAAAACTACCTGATATCCCTCCTGCTCCAAAGAGTATTCAAGTCCCATGGCTATTGTTTTGTCATCCTCAACTAATAAAAGCTTCAAGAAAACACCTCGCTTTTTGTATTTCAGCTAAAAATCCATCCATATTACAGATTAATAGAATGCTTTTACCGATTTTTACAATTATCCTCATTATACCCCATGCTACCTCTCTGAGGCAACTAAAATACCCTCAAATGAATACTGCTTTTAGTATTTACTTCAAGAACCAAGAAGTGAGTACCACTGTACGTATTTCGTAGTTCTTCCCGTACTTTTTATAGTTCAATCAATACCCTTATAACAAAAAATAGTAATTGTAATAAAAAAGAATGCTTCCAAGCAATCAGTTTCCTGTTACTTTTGAAGCATTCCCTAAAAAAAGAGACGCAAATACAAATGTTAATAAATCTGTTAAATTAATAGCTTAATTGTTCACCAAAAAACGGAACAAAGTAATTTTCTATCGCATCGTTAGGTACAATATGTCCTCCAGCAAAATCACTTATAGTATAATTAATTTTCTTTTTCTTCATAAGATTTGCCAAATATTCACACCCTCTTGGAATCCAACTAAATTGATCATCCGGGCTATAATTTATCTCAATTGCTTTCAGTGGTTTTTTCAGTGCAAGGTATTTATCCAGTTTCGTATCCCAGTTGCTGTAACCATTCATCCAATCCTTCCAGACCTGATTTTTTGCTTTGATATCAGAATCACTTAATATATTTCCGTAATCCTCGGTATTTTTCTTATCGGGAGAAAATGCCTGGGCATAGGATTGTTGCACATCGGTCCAGCCGGTCCATGAATCCATCACGGAATCAAGATCATTTTCTGCAAATACACCGGGGCAAAATACCAATGATGAGCAGAATACATCAGGATGTCTTAAAGAAAGATAAAGAGCACCGAAACCACCCATGGAATAACCTGAAAGTCCTCTGGATGCATTGTCTGCAATGGTTCGGTAATTCTTATCCATATAAGAAACTACTTCTTTCACGACAAAATCATCCCAGTTACCCATAACCGGAGAATTTACATAGAAAGAACCGCCTGTCTTATTATTACCATCCAATGCCACCAGGATAAATTCTTTCGCTCCATTATTAAATTGGTTATTAAGACTGGTTTGATAAGAATCCATGAAGGTTTGACATGTATCTCCGTAACCATGAAGGAAATACACAACCGGATAGGATTTATCACTGCTGTTATAGGATGGTGGCAGATAAATATAAATGGTTCGTGTTGCCGTATCACCGATGATGTTCTTGGCTATTGCTTTTGATTCAATTTCCTTTGTCTCAACAGTTCCCGTAGCAGTTTCACCGGCAGGTGCCTGGGTAAGCGTTGGAGTAATTACAGCCGTTGAAACAGCTGTAGTTGGAGTTAAATCTACACTTTTACTGTCTGCTTCCTTTGTTGGGTTAGTGCTGCTTGTATCCTTATCCTTTTTTGCTGAACATGCAGCTACACCAAAGACAAGTAATACTGTTACAATTAAATAGCAAAACTTCTTCATTACTCTCCTCCTCATTTTAATATTTGAATCAATCCCGTCCCGCTCAAAAAGAAAGCCTTCTATTTCCAATGGACTGAGGATTCAGAATTATCGATTTTTCTTTCAACAATAGCTATGCCATAAAGACGTATTAAATACTGTCTGGATGAGAATTATGGTTGGACTAGCCAAGTCCGTATATTCCTTCCCCTGAAATGTAATATATATTCCTGTTCAAATATTATTCCATAAATATCCTTTTTGTAATTGTAGCAATTTACAGCATAATTGTCAAATTCCGAAATAGAAAAGATATCAATACAAACGTTAACAAATCTGCTTTAAAATTAATAGTTTAAATTATCACCAAAAAACGGAACGAAGTAATTTTCTATCGCATCCTGCGGTATAGAATGCCCCCCATCAAATTCATTTATGATATAATTAATTTTCTTCTTTTTCATAAGATTTGCTATATGTTTACAGCCACTTGGAATCCAAGAATAATTATCATAATGGCTATAAATTATCTCAATTGCTTTCAGCGGTTTTTTCAGTGCAAGGTATTTATCTAGTTTTGTACCCCAGTTGCTGTAACCATTCATCCAGTCCTTCCATACCTGATTCTTTGCTTTAATATCAGAGCTATTTAATATATTTCCGTAGCCCTCCTTATCTTTCTTATTAGGTGAAAATGCCTGAGCATATGAAATAGTTATATCACTCGAACCAGACCAAGAATCCAGCACGGAATCCAGATCATTTTCCGCAAATACACCGGGGCAGAATACAAGGCTTGAGGAGAATATATCCGGATGTCTTAAGGATAGATTCAATGCACCAAAGCCTCCCATGGAAAAACCTGAAATTCCCCTGGAAGTACTTTTCGCAATTGTCCTGTAATTTTTATCCATGAAGGATACTACTTCTTTCACTACAAAATCCTCCCAGTTACCCATGATGGGAGAATTTACATAGAAAGAACCGCCTGTTTGGTTAATTCCATCTAATGACACTAATATAAATTCTTTTGCACCGTTTTTAATCTGATCATCAAGCTTAGCCTTAAAACCCATTAAAACACCCTGACAGGAATCTCCGAAACCACTAAGGAAATACACAACCGGATAGTTTTTGCTACTACTTTTATAGGACGGAGGCAAATAAATGCTTATCGTTCTGTTACCATCATCACCGATTATATTTTCGGCAATCGCTTCCGACATAATGTCCTTATCCTCTACACTTCCTGTTGCATTCTCTACCTTCTTCGTAACTGTTGGAGTAATTACACCCGTAGGAGCTGCTATAGTTGGAGTTAAATCTACACTTTTACTGTCTACTTCCTTTGTTGGGTTAGTACTGCTTGTATCCTTATCCTTTTTTACTGAACATGCAGCTACACCAAAGACAAGTAATACTGTTACAATTAAATAGCAAAACTTCTTCATAACTCTCCTCCTCTTTTTATATTTGAATCGATTTTCATCCCTAAAAAGGAAATTATTTTCTTTCTAATGGATGAGTTTCGGTTCTGACATATCGATTTTTCCTTCAACAGTAGTTATGCCATTAAGTCATGTAAAATACTGTCCGAATGCGGATTATGGTAAGCTTAGCCAAACCCATATATTCCTTCCCCTGAAATGTAATATAATCCCCCTCAAAATTTATTCCAAAATTAACCTTTTTTAATTGTAGCAATTTACAGCATAATTGTCAAATACTATTCCTACCGTTGTCTTAATTGACTTAGTACTCAAAGCATAGGCTAGGTGATGATTCTTTGATATCATTGATATTATAAATTTTACATTTTGATATTCAACTATTAATCACTGTAATTAAGCCCTGAACTCCAGATAGGCTCAAGCCTATCCGGTATTCAGGGCTTTCGTTTTAATATAATCTCATATCGAAATAACAATAACAAATATTAAATATTAACTCAGTATATTATTTACTGAAATGCTCCAGTCTCTCGGTAACCTGCTTCATCATGTCATTGTATTTTTCAAGCTTCGCTCTTTCCTCAGCCAGCTTACTTTCCGGAGCTTTGTTGACAAAGTTCGGATTTGCTAACATACCATTTACACGCTTTAACTCACCTTCAAGACGTGCCTTTTCTTTCTGAAGACGTTCGATTTCCTTATCGATATCAACCAGGTCTGCAAATGGAATATAAATAACAGCACCTGGAATAACAGTAGACACCGCGTCCTCAGGGATTCCTGCCTTATCTGCCTGAACAGTTACCTCACTTGCATAGCCGAGAGTTGCGAAGAATACCTTACTGTCATTAAATATTTGCTGTATTCTCTCACTTTCAGAAACAACAGTAACAGCTGCTTTTCTGCTCGGTGGAACGTTCATCTCCGTACGTACGTTACGAATGCCCTTTACAGCATCTTTAATTAATTCCACAGCTTCAGCTTCCTTCTGATATTCATATGTTTCCTTATATTCCGGCCATTTTGCAATCATGATGGAATCAGCTTCCTTCTTACCTGACATTTCCTGAAGGGTACAGAAGATTTCTTCGGTAACGAAAGGCATATAGGGATGAAGAAGCTTTAAGGATATTCTTAATACATAATCCAAAGTCCAGAGAGCTGCTGCCTTTGTCTCGTCGGTTTCGCTGTATAATCTGGGTTTCACCATCTCAATATACCAGTCACAGAATTCTTCCCAGATGAAATCATTAATTTTTTGAACTGCGATACCAAGATCAAAGGCTTCCATAATATCGGTTGCTTCCTTTACAAGGGTATTTACCTTGGATATAATCCATTTATCTGCTATTGTTAATAGCTTCTCATCAATGGTTTCAGAAAGCTCTGCCTTCTCCAAATTCATCATAATGAAACGGGATGCATTCCATACCTTATTCGCAAAATTTCTGCTAGCTTCAACTCTCTCCCAATAGAAACGCATATCGTTTCCAATTGCATTTCCCTGAATTAAGCTAAAACGCAGAGCGTCGGCACCATACTTTTCAATAACCTCTAGGGGATCGATACCGTTACCAAGTGACTTGCTCATTTTACGTCCCTGGGAGTCCCTGATCAAACCATGCATCATTACTTTGCTGAATGGTTTCTTGCCCATGTGCGCATAGCCTGAGAATACCATTCGAAGTACCCAGAAGAAAATGATATCATAAGCGGTTACTAGCACATCGGTCGGATAGAAATAATCAAGCTCCTCGGTCTTCTCCGGCCAGCCAAGGGTCGAGAATGGCCAGAGTGCAGAGCTAAACCAAGTATCCAAAGTATCCTCATCCTGTGTAAAATGGTTATGTCCGCATTTCGGACAGATCTTTGGAGCACTTTTAGCTACTACAACCTCACCGCACTTATCACAATAATAAGCGGGAATTCTATGACCCCACCAGAGCTGTCTGGAGATACACCAGTCTCTGATGTTTTCTGCCCAGTTAAAATATATTTTGTCAAAACGTTCCGGTATGAACTGAATCTCTCCTGTTTTAACGCTGGTAATTGCAGGCTTGATTAGTTCATCCATTTTAACGAACCATTGCTGTTTTACTAAAGGTTCAACGGTTGTTTTGCAACGGTCATGAGTACCTACATTATGAACATGCTCTTCTACCTTAACAAGCAGGCCCAATTCATCAAGCTCTTTCACCATCAGCTTACGTGCTTCATAACGATCCATTCCTGCATATTTACCACCTTTTTCATTGATGGTGGCATCATCATTCATTACATTAATCTCCGGAAGGTTATGTCTCTTACCAACCTCAAAATCGTTCGGGTCGTGAGCCGGAGTAATCTTAACGACACCGGTTCCGAATTCCTTATCAACATATGAATCCGCAATAATCGGTATTTCCTTATTTACTAATGGAAGCATTACCTTCTTACCAACCAGCGCCTTATATCTTTCATCTTCCGGATGAACTGCTACGGCAGCATCACCAAGAAGGGTCTCCGGTCTGGTGGTGGCAATCTCAACATAGCCGTCTTCTCCGACAATCGGATACTTAATATGCCAGAAATGTCCGCTCTGCTCCTCATGGATTACCTCTGCATCCGAGATCGTGGTATGGCATACCGGACACCAATTAATGATTTTTGAACCTTTATAAATATTGCCCTCGTTATATAATTTTATAAATACCTCAGTTACAGCTTCATTACTGCCTTCATCCATGGTAAAGCGTTCTCTGTCCCAATCACAAGAGGAACCAAGCTTCTTTAACTGCGAGACAATTCTGCCGCCATACTCTTCCTTCCATTGCCAGGCCTTCTCAAGGAATTCCTCTCTTGTAAGATTTTCCTTTGTAATGCCTTCCTTCTTCAACTGCTCCAGGATCTTAACTTCTGTTGCAATACTTGCATGGTCAGTTCCCGGCTGCCAGAGAGTATTATAGCCCTGCATTCTCTTAAAACGTATTAAGATATCCTGTAATGTATTATCAAGGGCATGACCCATGTGGAGCTGACCGGTGATGTTCGGTGGTGGAATCACGATTGTGAAGGGTTTTTTGCTTCGGTCAACTTCAGCGTGGAAGTACTTCTTATCCTCCCATTTCTGGTACTGCTTATCTTCGATGTTCTTTGGATCATAGGTTTTTGCAAGTTCTTTTTCCATGATAAACTTCCTTTCGATTTGGGGTATGGTAATCATTCATATTTTAAAAGCTACAAAGGGATGGTATTATTGACAAAGGGACGGTACTTTGATAACGTGAATATATTTTCCTTCCGTTATAACTTTCTGTAACACTATGCGGTATGCCTAGAGCTTGGTACAGTCTGTCGGAGTGTAGCCCCATCCGTGGGGCACACTCCTAAAATGCCCGTCCATGAGCATTTTCCAGACTTCATCGCTCTAGGCATATCGCTAAGTGTTACAACGAAAGTTATAAAGGCATACAAATATGTTCACGTTATCAAAGTACCTGCTCATTGTAATAGTTATGGTTTTTAAGGTTTATTTGTTATCTTTATGGATATTAATTAGTTAAGGTAATTGATCAGTAATTGATCAGTAATTTAACTATATTAAACATTCATTATTCCCATTATTACGTTTTTCTCACTATAGAATAAATAACGGTTTAATAATTCCATATACTTTCATTTTTACTTATAAAAGTTAAATGTTTTATTAGATAGATTTATTAAATAAACTTACTTTACCATAACAAATACAAGAACAAAGAATGTGCGCGCACATTCTCCGCGCCCGAGCGGATTACATAGTAACATACTTCCTTACCGCGAGGTGCGCATCCTGCACGGAGTGCTTTTTATTTCATAGGACGCAATTTCCTATGAAATAAAAAAGGTTCTTCGTCGCAAAGGACGAAGAACCGTGGTACCACCTTTATTTATGACAGGTCTGGATAAGACTAGTCATCTCTTTGTCTGTAACGGGACTTCCCGATATTTCCTACACGCCGTTAGGTTTCAGAAATACTGTTCCGGAGCTACCTTCAATAAGTTTGCTTTAGACCACCTTTCAGCCGGTGAGTAGTCCTCTCTGATAAGCTTCTCTTATCTAATCCTCTCCATCAATACATTTAGAAATATATGAAATATTAGTTCTATACTATGCAAATATTATAATTCTGTCAAGAGGTTTTTCATCAAAAATCAACCTAAACATTAACCAAAATAATTGGGACGAGAGCATATTTACAGATTAACTATATTATCAGTTAATTCGTTAAATTATATTTGTAAAGCTGTTTCAGTAAATATCATTCACTATCCCTCTAAATCAACCCTATATTTCCGTAGTAACGTCTCAGCTTCTTCGCTACATTCAGGGTAATTCTTCAAAGTTTTTTTGATTTCTTTTATTGCTTCTTCCTTTTGATTAATATTTATGTCAATCCGTTCTCTTAGCTTCTGTCTGCGGACATTGAGTCTGTGGCGAACTTCCACCATTTCCTTATTGTCAAGTATGGCATTGGGTTGATAAATCCAGATTTCAGCATCAGCAATATCGAATTTTTTAAGTGTATTGATAAGAAGCTGATTGTTTTGCTCTAATTCGTCTGTATTTTTCTGGTATTTTTGCTCTTCTTCCTTAACTTTAACATATTCATTCCATAGATTCTTGAGTTGCTCATAACTG
>JAEWMT010000099.1 GCA_023393095.1 Bacillota bacterium | reverse complement strand
CCGATGGAGGTTACCATGGTAAATTATCAGAAATTGATATTTGTTTGTACCGGAAATACTTGCAGAAGTCCGATGGCTGAAGCTATTTATAAAAATCTTGAAAAAGTCAGTGATATGAAGGTGACTTCAAGAGGGTTGGTTGTGTTATTTTCCGAACCTCTTAATCCCAAGGCGGAGATTGTATTAAAAAAACATGATTTGGAATTGAATGATCATATGTCCAAAGGATTAAAAGAGAATGATATCGAAGAAAATACGATTATTTTGACCATGACAGAAAGCCAGAAGAAGAAGGTTAACGAGCTCTATCCTGATTTTACAGATGTATATACGATAGCAGAATTTGCAGGAGAAATAGGCGATGTGGTAGATCCTTACGGCGGCACACTGATGGATTATGAGGACTGCTACATAGAGTTGGGCCGATTAGTGAAAAAGACGCTTTATAAACTTAATGAGGAATAATGGAGGCAGAAGAAATGATAGCATTAGGAAATGATCATACAGGCTATGAGTTAAAGAAAGCAATCATGGAATATCTGGATTCAAAGGGAATTGAGTATAAGGATTTTGGCTGTGGAAATATTACAGCCAGTAACTACCCGGATTTTGCTAAAGCGGTTGGCAAAGCGATTCAAAATAAGGAATGTGATAAAGGAATTTTAATTTGTGGCACAGGTATAGGGATTTCAATAGCAGCGAATAAGATGAAAGGAATTCGTGCAGCATTATGTCATGACTGCTTTAGTGCGGAAGCTACAAGACTTCATAATGATGCCAACATCCTTGCTATGGGCGCACGAGTAATCGGTGTGGGCCATGCTTTAAAAATCGTCGAAACATTCCTAAACACACCTTTCTCAGGAGAAGAGAGGCATATCAAACGAATTAATATGCTGGAAGAGAATTAGTTATTCTCAACAAGATTAATGGGGGTTTTCAGTGTATCAAATTTACCTTCATAAATTATTTTTAATAGATGGTCAAGGGTTCTAAGGGCAAGTGTAGCTTCTGCCTGAGTAATGATACCCTGCTCTAAGGCATCGCAAAGTTCATCAATATCCAAGATACGTATGGTACCGTCTTCATATAGAATGACATCAATTAACAGGTCTTCTATGATGACGGTATTTTTTTCTTGTTCATTTTTTATCTGGATAATATCACAATACCAGTATACTATCTGATCATTTCTATCGTATATTTTACTGACTTTAAAGCCTTGATCGGTATAATAAGCTGAAATACCTCTGTAGATGTCCTTACGTGGATGAAGCGTAACCCATTTCGTGATAATTAAATCCTTTTCCATTACTAAAATAATATCATCCTTTAAGTGAACGAGTTCATTCGGAATGAACCGTCTTCGGTAGAGGGTGGGAATATTCATAGGATTACCTCCTTTTTAGTATGATTTACATATCGAAGGAACATTTAGGAATTGGCACTGGTAATTTTATTTTATTATATCATGAAAAAATAAGATGGTATAGTACAAACAAATGATATTGATTCAAAGATTATTACAAATATATCCATATTTGCGAATAAATCTCTGTCTGTAGGGTAAACTAACAGGTGATTTCACAGATACCATGAACGGAGGCTGATCGAATGAAGAATATCAAATGGAAAGATCTATTTAATGTGTTAAAGCATATATTTACATTAAAGCGTACCAGAATTACTCTTTATATTGTAGCAGTATTATGGGTCGCAGTTGCCACCCAGGTAATCGTGAACCGAGTATTTAAACAGGAAATACAAATTACAGAAGCATTTGTTAAATCCAATACAGAGCAGATGAAAAGTAGCTTAGAGCTTGTTGCTGACTATAAAGCAGGGGATCTCAGTAAAAAAACTAAGAAAGAGCTGATAAATAAAATAGCGGATTCCATCGGTTTAATTATAGAGGATGATATCTCTACATTGGAGGATGGAACACGCAGTGAATACTATTATTATAAGCAGGCAAAAAAAGCATCCTCAGAAATTAAAGTAGTCAGTATCAATCAAAATGCAAATCCATCAGATACTCAGAATTTCATTATTGTACGTTTAAGCGTTTTAGATGGAATTAAAAATATTGAGAAATATAAAAAGCTCTTAGATAATGCAATAAAGGATCTGGGTATCAAAAATAAACAGATAACATTGGAATATGAAGGTAACAAAGATGGTAACATTACCAAGAAACAAAAACAGGAAATAGCTAGGTTATTGGTGAAAGAGCTACAAGGAGAAATTGCGTTAGAATATGATGAGGGGGATATTTATACAGTATATGCTTATACTGGTATGTTGAATGAATATGTCACATCGGCCGGAAATAAGATAAATATTCAAATTGCAATTACGTATAATGAACTAACCAATAAAACAAAGATTACACTTGCAACTCCGGTACTAAATGAAAACTGGTAGAGTTTACCCATACCTTTTGATTGCCTGCTTTAAGACGCTATGTTATATTAGTCGAGTGTTTTGAGGCAGAAAAGCAATAGGTATGGGTATCTTCCTTAATAAAACTAAAAGTTTGGGTGTCAAATTCTCACGCTGATTTACTCAGCGCGACATAAACTAATGACACCCAAATTAGCTAAGCTTCTAATAAATTTAAAACCAACGTCTTCTGCTGCGGTGACGTCTTCTGCGTTGAAATATTTCTCCCAGTAATAACAGAGATATAATATCCCGAAGATGATTGTTTCTTCGACGTGGAGGGAATAAGAACATGCTTTGGGCTTCCATCTGGGGTTCTTCATCTATATTTTTTACCTTTTCGTATATACGGTCTACTATTCTCTCAATAGATACTTGGTCAGGATATTCGTCGAACATGATACTGCCATCATACTCCATCTGATCACATTCATTATCAACTTCTGGCTGAATCATTCTTGCAGTTTGAGGAAACATTTGTTTCATATATACGACGTCCTTATCTAAATCTGCACTATTATCATAGCCGTATAGCGGGAACATGGGAACACCCGTAAATGACTCGTTTTGATTGTTACTTGGATTATACATATTAGACATACCATCTGTTCCATTAGGCATCATTGGAGGGTAAGGGAATCCAATCGGTTGTGAAATCGGAGTCATACCAGGTTGCATACCTGAACCAGGGGTGGGCATAGGAGCCGGAGTCATACCGGGCTGCATACCAGAACCAGGGGTAGGCATAGGAGTTGGAGTCATACCGGGCTGCATACTGGAACGAGGAGTGGGCATAGGAGTCGGAGTCATACCGGGTTGCATACCGGAACGAGGAGTGGGCATAGGAGCCGGAGTCATACCAGGTTGCATATTTGGATTCATAAAATTAGTAATATTAAGATTGGAATAATCAGTATCTGTAGGTTTGCTTAGTATAGATGGTTCATAAATATATGGTTCATAAATATATGGAGTTACTTCTTGGCTAACTGTTCCGGGAACTGGCCTAGGAGGGATAATGCCAGATCCAGGAGTTGGAGTAGTAATTGCTCCTGGTCTCGAGGGAGCTGAGCCAGGCATCATAGGAGAAGTACCGGTGGAGCCACCTGTGCGGGGCGTCATAGGAGAAGTACCAGTGGGGCCACCTGTACCGGGCATCATAGGAGAAGTACCAGTGGGGCCGCCTGTGCCAGGCATCATAGGAGAAGTACCGGTGGGGCCACCTGTACGGGGCATCATGGGAGAAGTACCAGTGGAGCCACCTGAGCCAGGCATCATAGG
>JAEWMT010000068.1 GCA_023393095.1 Bacillota bacterium | reverse complement strand
CTGGAATGCACCTGTCCCCTGCATTTGGATCAACATATCAGGAAATTGAGAAGGATCATTTTATCATTGATAAGAAAATAGAGATTCTTGATGATGCAGATGGTCCAACCGCTGTCTCAAAGGCCATGGGAATGACAATGATTGGTTTCGGACAGTATTTTGAAGAATTGAGACCGGATATTTTGCTTGTTCTGGGTGATCGTTATGAAACACTTGCTGTCTGTTGTGCGGCTATGAATGCACGGATACCGATTGCTCATTTGTATGGAGGGGAAACAACAGAAGGTGCATTAGATGAGAGTATTCGTCATGCTATTACCAAGATGAGTTATCTGCATTTTACCAGTACGCAGGAATACAGAAAACGTGTCATCCAATTAGGAGAATCTCCGGATCGTGTATTCACTGTCGGAGCAATTGGAATAGAGAATATTAAAAATATTAAGTATTTACAGAAGAAAGAATTGGAAGAAAGACTGAGTTTTAAACTTAATAAACCCTATGCGGTTGTTACTTATCACCCGGTAACTCTGGAAGGGAATAATGTGATAGAACAGTTTAATGCTTTGCTGAAAGCAATGGATCGACATTCCGAATTAAATTATATTATAACTAAGGCAAATTCGGATGCATATGGACAAACTGTTAATCAAATGATAGATCAATATACAAAACAGCACTCGAATGCAATAGGTTTTACATCCTTAGGCATGATCAGATACCTAAGTGCTTTAAAATATAGTTCACTTGTTATCGGTAATTCTTCCAGTGGATTATTGGAAGCACCGTCTTTTGGAATTCCAACAATTAATATTGGAGATCGGCAGAAGGGAAGATTACAGAGTTCTTCCATCATTAATTGTGAACCACAATTTGAGGAAATAGATAAAGCAATCTCACTTGGACTTAGCACGGAATTCCAGAAAATTGCAAAAACGGCAGATAATCCTTATGGGGATGGTAACACCTCGAATAAAATTGTTGAAGTTCTAAAAACATATTTATTGAAAAAAGAAATTAATCTTAAGAAACAATTCTATAATATTGAATTTGAGGTATAAATTCTATGGATAAAATGATTAATTTAGCTGTAATACCAGCAAGAAGTGGATCAAAAGGATTAAAGAATAAGAATATCAAACCATTATGTGGAAAACCTATGATGGCTTATTCTATTGAAGCGGCTTTAAATTCAATGGTTTTTGACGAAGTATATGTTTCCACAGATTCAGAAGAATATGCAGGGATAGCAAGAGAATATGGAGCAAATGTTCCATTTCTGCGAAGTGAAGCAGCCTCATCAGACAAAGCAGGCTCCTGGGATGTGGTTAGAGAAGCTATTTGGCAATATGAGAAGATAGGTAAGAATTTTCATATGGTGACCTTATTGCAGCCGACTTCTCCGCTTCGTACATCGGAAGATATAAAAAATGCATACAGACTATATCAGGAAAAGAGAGCGAAAGCTATAGTAAGCATCTGCGAAGTGGATCATTCACCACTATGGAGTAACACTATTCCGGATGATCTATCCTTGGAGCATTTTATCCGTAAGGAGGTCGCAGGTCTGCCAAGACAGGAATTGATGCCCTATTATAGAATTAATGGTGGTATTTATATGGTTAATGTTGATTATTTTAAACGTACAGACAATATATATGCATCAGAAGTGTATGCATATATTATGGATAAGAAGAATTCTGTAGATGTTGATGATGCTTTTGATTTTAATATTGCTGAAGAAATTTTAAAGATGCATTCTTGAATATATAACAAAAACATTGGAGTGATTAAATTGTCTAGGTATATAACAAAGATCTTAAATAATAATATTCAATTAATATATCTTTCGGATTGAACAACAGTTTCTTTCGGATATAAAATTATTATAATGGCCTCTATTACCAGCCCATGGGAATCAAGCTTAATCCAGAAAATAAATGGATTAAGAAAGCAGAAATGATTCCGTGGGACAGGACGGAAGATAAATATGCGACTCTATTTGAAAGTACCATAGGTACTGTTGCAAAGCCATTAAGAATGGTACTTGGCTCACTGATGATTCAGAAAGAATATGGCTATTCTAACCGTGTTCTATTAGAGTAGCTCCAGGAAAATCCGTATTATCAATGCTTCGTTGGTTTACCGGGCTTCCAGCTGGAAGCACCTTTTGTACCCTCGCTTATAGTTGAGTTCAGAAAACGGTTGACTGAGGATATCATTATAAACATCAACAGGGTTGAGGTAGAGAGAGTAGTCAACCTGGCAAAAGGCAGATATGGTCTCGAACTTATCCGACAAAACTGGAAAAGACAACCCGGGGATCATTTGTGCTATCTATTCTAGTCATGAACATCAACAGGAAACAGAAAATGTTTTTGTTCCTATTTTTTATTTCGAAATTTTCAAGGTTCAAAATCCGGAAAACCATCTGGTTAAAAATATATGCTGAAGCAGCGGCCGTTTAAGCGACGCCTGTTAAGCAGGTATTAATTAGTATCTACTGAGCAGACCTAAAATTATATATATCAGCTTTATGTGGTAAAATTCTTAAAGTAAGTATCAGATACCGAGCAATCTAAAAAGAACAGTTGCTTCTTATCAATTGTACCGATTTGCAGAAACGTAACCGATCTATATAGGTATTGAAACATAAGCTTAGAGCGTTAATCTACATTCTTCTGGAAATTATCAATCCTTATAGCCTTCATAGATACTATTTATCCCAACTATAAGCATATCTCGCTCATTATCATCGAGTGATAAATCTAACCTGTCAATACCCGTATAGCTGCAATTAAGAGCTTTTTGATGAATATCATTCCAGTTTACACCGTATTCTATATAAGACTTCTTTACAAGGGACAAGAGGAAGATAGTCTTATCACATAATATTAGATATGCAGTCAGGAATGTTTCCTTATTAATTAACATGTTCAATTCATTCAATACTTCAATGAAACCATTATGTTGTTCTATTCGGCTTTCTACGGTAGTATAAGATAAGAATGCTTTAGCCGAAGCAGAATTATTAATTGGATAGGTTATAGCGTCCTCTTCAGCTTGTCCTTCAGTAAATAAACGTAATGAATCTTCATAATAATCTCCGCACAAGGTAAAGAACATAACCCAGCAGGAATGGGGATAGCTTTCGACACCCTTATTGTAATGCATATGTTCTAAAGTCCACTGATAAATATTTTGTTGATGTACAAGGTCAGAACGGTAAATAAGTCCGGTGATGTAGTTTGTATTAAGGAAGGAATTAAGGAAAGCATCATGACCTTGTAAATAATAGCTACATGAACTGTGTTTATAATAGAAAAGACCACCTCCGGTAGCAAAACTTATATTAGGATTAGACCTTAACACATGAAGATAATGGCTGATAGACGATAAGACAATTGAGTCCTCATCGCTTAATAAACAAGTGTATCTTCCGTGGGATAAGCCCAATACATTACAGAAATTAAGGTGTGAACCGACATTCTCAGGGTAGCGGAAGTAATATATTCGGCTGTCCTCTATCTTTGATAATTCATCGTATTCCTCCACATATTTTGTACTACCATTATTACTCACTAAGAATTCGATTTCTGCATCAAATTGTGACTGTAATAAATTTTGAATGTTATGTAATGCGCGATGCCCACGGTTATACGTAGGTATTCCTATTGTCAGGATCACATTTGTGGTATTGCGTCCTTCCGGTGTCAAGCGATAACGGTGCTCCTGTTCAATAATCTTAGAGATGGCAGAAGAGTATTCATCGGAGCATTTACCATAAAATAAATGTGGTAAATATTCTGAGGTGTTTTGATGAAAGTAAGCCTGAAAGCTATTTGCTGAATCTATGAA
>JAEWMT010000048.1 GCA_023393095.1 Bacillota bacterium | reverse complement strand
AATCGAGGCGACAAGATTTGAACTTGCGACCTCTGCGTCCCTAACGCAGCGCTCTAGCCAAGCTGAGCCACGCCTCGATATGCTTTCCTGCAAGGAACAATTCTGCTCCGCTCAAGACAGCAAAACTATTATATTACGTTACCTTGTTATTTGTCAACAAAAACATCACATAATTTATCGAAAATCTACTGCAATTTATTCGAACTTTATTTGATTTTATTGGGCAGCAACTGGAGCACTCTTCTTTGATGCACACGATACCCAAATCCCAGTAAGGATAAATCCCATACTAACAATATGTAAAGGTAAAAGCTTCTCATGAAGCAGCAGAACGGAAAGTAATACGCTACTGATTGGTACGACGCTGGTAAAAACCGCTGCATTTCCCGCTGATGTTAACGCAATTCCTCGAAACCAGAAAACATAGGACAAAAATGTTACAAACACACCATAATAGGAAACGCATAAAATGGTTTCAACATTCAATAAACGGAAGTCATAATTGATGACATCATGAACAGAAAAAGGCAATAACAACAGGAATGCATAAATGACAATTATTGTGGTCCGGCACAATGCGGATACAGGTCTACATTCGACCTTACTAAGAATGGAAAACAACGCTTCACATAACACGGCTGCCATAATGAATAGATTACCTTTTAATGATCCAGGATCACCGGATGAAGCAAAGGATGTAAAATTAACCATAAGTATTCCTATCACTGTACAGATGATTGCAATTAACTGTCTTGCAGTAACTCTCTCCTTCAATATGAAATAGGCCAGTAATAAAACCAATACGGGTCCTGCACTTGTTATCAGTCCACCGGAAGCTGCCGATGTGAATTTTAATCCTACAAATGTAAATGTCCGATATAGGAATACTCCACAGAAGGCCTGTGCAAACATAACACTGTGCGTTCGGACATCATAACGCCATTCACATTTCTTAATTAAAAAGGTAAATGGAATTAGGATTATCATGCCTATTAGAATTCCAAGCTCTGTAGCCAAAAAAGTCGGTAACGAAGTGACCATATTTTTACTTACAACAACAGCACTTCCGGAAATAAACATCGCCAGCGTCAGATCGATATATGCCCTGTATCTTTGCAAAATTACTCCCATATCATTATGTCTTCAAAAGATGCATCCGGCGCATATATAGCCAGATAATCCTTGATCCGGTTAAGATGCTGCATTATCTGCTGCCGTGTTATATTCTGTACTCCATATGCAAAATACATTACTCTCTTTGTTTTACTGCTAATCCGCGTGCGATCATCTGGACCGTTTATAATACTTGACAGGATACCTAACTGATCTTCCAAATACAGATCATTTTCAGAAAGTGCCTGAACCTGGCCTGAAATTCCGGTAAAGCTCTCCCCACCTTTTGCAATTTTTAGGTTTAATGGAGTTGAAAGTGCATCCATATCATGTCCTGCAGTTAATATCAAATCTTTTAATTCAGCTAAAAACATGGCTTCGACAAAGGCTCCTGCATCAGGTACACTTCTTCCTTTTAGAACTACCGATTCAAGCTGCAAAAGTAAATGATAGGTCTTATTATACTTTTTATAGTAATTTCTATATTGCATCATCGGTTCCGTGTTAATAAATTTATTTCTCTCATAGTCCTTATAATTTATTATCAACTCGGATATTTCTTCTTTTTTCAATTCTGTAAAAGCCTCTTTATTTGTGGATTTGCCCAAACCTTTAACTACCAGAGAGCCAAATTGGATTCCCGGATATAATCGTCTCACATCTTCTGAAATGTTTATCATAAAGATACCTCTTTCCTCTTATCGATATTATTGTTATAATCATATAAGTAGGAAAGTGGTTTGAAAAGTACCACTCTCAAGTAAAAATCATAGTACCACTTATCGGAGGTGACATACCATGTGGCTCAGTCTTGATCTGAATAGTAATTTGACTATTACCCGACAGATATATTTCAAGATAAAAGAGATGATATTAAGCGGGGCCTTAAGTCAGGGGGAAAAGCTTCCCTCCACAAGGACATTGGCCGACGAGCTGCATATATCCAGAAATACCGTACTGGAGGTATATAATCAACTGATTGCAGAGGGTTATCTAGAGGGTCACCATGGTTCCGGAACTATTGTATCGCCTTTGATTGCTGATCAACTGAAAGCCTTTGTTAGAAATGATGTTAATACCATCTCAATCAGCAATAAGGCTTCCGTTAATCTGATAGACTTTCGTTCCGGCGTCCCTGATTTATCATATTTCCCACGCAAAGAATGGGGAAGGCTGTACCATGATATCTGCTATGATCTTCCGGCATCCTCACTGAGATACATCAGTCCGGCAGGAGTCCTTGAACTTAGAAATGAACTATCCCAATATCTGTACCGAACCAGAGGTATTAGCTGCAGCCCGGATCACATCATGATCGTATCCGGATCTACCCAGGGTCTTGCTCTGATATCAAAGCTTTTATACCAGGAAAACAAACAGGTCATTACAGAAGATCCTCTTCATTCCGGTTTATTGGAGGTAATCTCTATGAACGGATTTCCTATTACCAGTATTCCGGTTGATGACAAAGGTATCCGGACAGATTTATTGAAAGACGAAGAGTGCACTGCCTTTCTCTACACAACACCATCACATCAATATCCAATGGGAGGAATTCTCCCACTTACAAGGAGAATCGATCTAATCCAATATGCTATCAAAAACGATTGCTATATTATTGAAGATGATTATGACAGTGAATTCCGTTTTGAAGATCAGCCAGTCAATTCTCTTTACGAATTAAAACCGGACAAAGTAATCTATCTCGGCTCCTTTAGTAAAATTCTTGCTCCAGCAATTCGGCTTGGATTTATTCTGCTGCCGGACGAATTAGTCGACAGTTATAAAAGACTTAAACAATATTCTGATGTACATACTGAGGTGATATCTCAACATGTACTGGCTCAGTTTATCCATAACGGCGGTTTGGAAAGACATATCTGGAAAATGAAAAAACTATATAATAGGAAGAGAGAACATCTACTTCAGGAACTGACTGAGCATTTCAACAACGATTATGATATTACCGGTCAGGCAGCCGGCCTTCATGTAGTTGTACATTTTCATAACGTCGTATTTACAGAGGATTTAGTGAAGCAGATTAGAGCTACGGGAGTAAAAATATACCCTGTGGCAAATTACTCAATAAACCACAGGGCAGAACATCAGAATGAAATTATACTGGGATATGCACATTTAACATTTGAAGAAATAACGAGTGGAATCGAAATACTAAGCGGTTTATTATGTTTCTAATTAACACAGGAGTCATGTCCTATCACATTAAATTACGAATGATAGCTAATCAGGCTACCTTTCAGTTTAAGAGCTTTAATCATTATTAGAATCAAAGGATTCATTATAATTGGAATCAGAATTATCTGAATTATAATTTCCAGAATCAGAATTATTACTTAAGATATCTGTATCTTCCAAGTTAATATTAATATTATTGTCTATATCATTTGGTATTCCATCATGATCTAAATCCTGAACTGTAAATTCTAGATTTTCCGGTATTTGATCGTGATCTAATTCCTGATTTGTGAAATCCGGATTCTCGGGTATTTCATCCTGATCCAAGTCTTGATTAGCGAATTCCAGATTCTTAGCTATTCCATCATGGTCTAAGTCCTGACTTGTAAACTCTAGATTCTCCGGCTCTCCACCCTCATCCAAGTGTAGGTTTGTGAATTCAATGTTATCCGGAATCCCATTGTTATTCATATCATTTGGATTGTTATATATTGTATGGTTCATTTGATGAGCCGAGTCATTACTTCTGCTTGGTTTTTTCCTCAGTGAGTTGATTATAAAAATTATTAATAAAATGAAAATAATAGCAAATAATAATGAATATACTGTAATCATATTTAATCTCCATTCCTATTAGTTTAACAATATTCCTATTACATCTTATTACTATATTATTCAATAGGTTGGGAAAGGTAACCATTTATTAATGAAAAGTAAATATGGTTTCATATTAAAAGCTGTATCAAATTTAAAATATGTATTACCTTCTTAAAGAAGTAGCTGGCGAGTAAACTTGTTTATCTGCTCTTTATAAGCTTTTTAATCTTCTCCTGTGTAGGCGGATTTAATGGAATCGGAAAGTTTTCACAAGCTACCCCAGCCGTGGCACAGGCATATCTGACAATTTCGTCATCATTCATACCCTGCTCCAAAGCGTAGATCGTACCTGCTTTAAAACTATCACCTGCTCCAAGGGTACTTACTACATCGATGTCATAGGGCTTAAAATACTTAGGTGCCTGACCCTTTCTCCCATACATAATCTCATTCTCACCACAGGTAAATATAATTAAACCATCCGAATTAATTGTATATAGCTGATAAAGCTCTTTAAAATCCTTTCCCGGATAGGTGGATTTCAAATACTGATGTGAAATTGCATTTACCGAACAATATTTATTTGTGTCACTATCAAAAGGACAGTCAATCACTGCGTATTTCTTATTATATTTACGGCAAAGCTCTACAATTTTATCACCGAAGAACGGATCGGTTCCAACAACCGAACAATTCTTAACGCTTTCTTCATCCGGCTGTTCATACCAAGGAATTTTTCTGCTGTAATATTTTCCCCACTGTCCAAAACAGGTACGGGAATTTTTATCTATAATAACGAAATCAACCACACCCCGAAAACCTTTTTCATGAACCAATTTACTGGTATCAGCTGTTTTGTCTTTAAAATAATTCAAAATAATATCTGCATTCTCATCACCGAGATGGGATCCACCCAATCTAACATTACATCCCAGCGAGGTCAGAATCGCTGCGGCTATACCCGTTTCACCACCCAACAGATAATATCTATCCTTAATCTCCCCGTATCCGTCGGGCTGTGGATATTCGTTATATAGCAAATAGCTTTCCGTTGTCATTATCATACCATACAAATAAATATAACTCATAAATTCCCTCCGTATTGTTTGACATAATAAAATAGTAATCTTCCAAACATTTACCGTTTACAATGCATTACAAATTATGGGCATATTATATAACATCTTTGTCTGTAATTTCCATGTGGAATATTATATAAAAATATCAATATATGTATTATTCCGTGGTTATGCTTCGACCTAAAAGTATTGCCAAAAAAAGCACTCTCTCGAGTGCCATTGCTTCATCATACATACTCCAATAACGATATTAATTTAATCATTAAGTAACGTTATATTTCTCGGCTTTTTCCTTGTATTTCATGCCGCTTATATAGTCACTTTCAGCTAATTCATAATTAGGAGCTCTTGCTTCTTTATTCGATACCACCACCTACCCATTAAATTCTTTTATATTCTATCCCTATCCCTCATTTATTCTATGGTTAATCACCCCAACACTTACGCTTGATCTGTGGTTTTAGGTGCTACACCCTGTTTTAAAGTATAAAAAAACACCCATTCGCTGGATGCTTGGTAAAATCAATTAAATTTGTTTGAATTATTTTCATAAGATGTATTGACTAGCACATATCTATGTACTTTAATATAATTACATCAAAGGAAAGGAGGTAAGGCCGTTGGGTAAGAAAAAGAAACAAAAAGAGAACCCCATCTTCAAAAGTTGCCGAATTAATAATCAAAGCGATACTCGCAATATCAGCATTGATTACGGTAATAGCCGAAATGAATAAGGTTCTCACATAATTCTAGGGGAGAGAAATCTCCCCCTCTCAAAAATATCTTACCACGAACGGAATAAAAAGTAAAATGAAAAAAACATCCTTTGAAACACTCTTTTTAATATTTGCTATTATTTATGCATTTAGTACTGACTGGAATATCTACTCATCTATATTTGTTATATGTGCATCTATCCTTATGTTAATTGATGTACTACCAAAACTTTGGAGGCATTTATATGAAATTAAGAGAAATAAGGATTACTAAAGTCTTTCTGTGCCTTAGTTGGTAAAGCTTAGCGGCGTTCCTCGCCGCACTATACAGAATATCGAAAAAAAGCTAACTGTAGTGTACAGATTGCAATTAAATTAGCGGATGCTCTTGGTGTTACACTTGATGAATTATTCTGAGATTAGGCAACTTATGGTTGCCTATTTCTTATTTGACTATTCTATTATTATCAGAAACTATTTAATATGGATGTTTGTTTGTACATAATATCATCAGTTTCTTGTACATGGGCTGATATCGTTGTTACCGATTCAAGTGTTAGTTTACTTATTTCAAGTATATAATTACCGCTTGTTAATGCTTTCTTTATAAATGTATTTGCTAATATAGTAGGTGTACATTTTTTACCAATTATTTTCTTCATCAAATTTGATATATACGTACTAATATTATTTTCATCCATATCTATTACTTTGTTCATAAGTTCATCTTGGACTAAACATAAACAATATTCATTTATTAATAGTTGCAATTCTGCTTTTAGTGGCAATCTATATTCTTCGTCATCTTTCCAGACCGAGAGAACATATGAACCATTTTCTAATACAAATTGAGAATTTCTCAATGATGCAATATATTGCCTGCTGAGCCCAGTAAACAAAAATAAGCCTAACGCTAATCGGTCTTTTAAATTATTATTACGATTAAATATATATTCCGTAACTTTTATATAATTTTCTTCACTAAGAGTGACCTTTTGCCTTTCTTTTCTTTCCGGTTTCTCGACTTGGCTCATGATTTCTCCAGTAATTCCTTTGCTATATGTGTACTGAAAGAAACAATTTAGAGCGCTATGTATATTAGTCTTGTCTGTCTTTATACTGCCTAAATATGTGTTAATATCATAATACGTTATAGCATTAAGCGGTTTGTCCCTATTTTCGATTAAATCCATGTAATCATAAAAAAACTTTTTAATTTTACTTCTGTAAAAATCGTGACTAATCTCTCTAAAATTACGATATTCTATAACTTCGTTTATTAGTTCATCAACCTGTGATATATATTTATACATACCTCATCCTCCCTTTTTCCAAAATTCTACCACTAATTACCATAATATTCAATGGCTTGATATTTTTTGTAAAAGGATATGTCGTTTTGTTTTGAGTATATGAAAAGCATCCATATATAGGATTCTCTTAGTTTTAAAGGATAAAATTGGATTCACTTTTTTTATTGTGTATCATATATATGTTACTAGTGCATCCTTTGGCAACAAATTACGTCGCCTTGGGTGGTCTGAGTTTAGTTACTTATCTGCAGTACCAGAGAAAACTTAAACTCAACTTTTAAAGCTGGTTTGAAAAACTTAAGAATGCTTTTCATCAAACTTCTCATGCACTATTTCACCTCCGATATGAAATTACATAGATATTATCACATCTAAGCAACTTATTCAAAGGTAATACTAACCAGTAACTAATGATATAAATACAAAACTACCATCCGAATTGAAAAAGTTTAAGAAATATCAGCGTGAATACTGTCTGGCTAATGGGTTATAATTTAGCGAAGAAAACTACATTAATAGCTTTGAGCCAGATCTGCGACCGATGACACCAGAATATTCCGAAAATCAATGCAGAGGATACTAAAACGTAATGGAATAGATAAGATATCTCCGTACTCAGCCAGACACAGCTTTGTAACAAATATGATGCGTAATGGAGTAAATCCGAAAAAGGTAAGTGAAGCTATGCGGCATTCATCAGTTAGAACAACATTGGACAGATATTCTCATGTGGATGCCGATATGAAAAAGAAGACATTTCGTGATTAAGCGGACGGTGTTTTGTAAAAGTCATAGAAAAGGTCATAGAAAAAAGCATAAAAATAGACTTCCTAAAATACTTGAAAGTCTTGATTTTACTTCTAAGCTGCCAACGGGAATCGAACCCGTGACCTCCACCTTACCAATCTGTAAAGTTAGACTTTGTAATGTTTCATGAATTGCTGTAAGCCCTAATTTTACTAAGTTTTATGATATTTATGTTTTGTAAAATGTCGTGGTTCTTAGCCTTTTTTTATTAAAATAGTCACCAAATAGTCACCACGAATTGTCATGTTATTAAAAGGGTTCATCTGATTGGACAATGAAGATAATTAATTTCATTCATCTTTCTATGCTATTTAGCTTAGTTTCTTTGGATAATATGGATCTGACAAATCCCAGCCTTCATATTTCTGCAGGAATAATTCAAATGTTTTTCTTCTTACTTTTCTGCTACCAAATTGCATATATGGAAGAAGTCCAGATTTAAATAAATTGCCAATATAATTCTTATTACACTTAAGCAGCTTTGCTATTTCTGCGGTAGTTAATAGTTCATCATTATTATTCTCCTTCACCTTAACAATTATTTTTTCGATATATTGAGTCTCATTCCGACCACTATTTATAATAGTTTTCTTCAACTCTAATATAGCGTTTTTTAGTTCGGATATTTGTTCTTCAATATACATTATAAAGCCCTTTCATTTTACTGCGTTTAATTCACAGAATTCTATAACCTCCTCCTTGGTTATACCAATATATAATGCCAATTGTTGTGCCGAAATATGATAAGTATAATAACTACTACCTTCGTTTTTCCATGCACCACCAATTGGTAAAGCTTTCTCTATAAGAGCGCCCTGAACGGACAACGCAGATAGTCCAAGTAATTTTGCTGCTTTTTGAACCGGTACCCTCGATACATAAATTGTTTTCAACATGAACCTACCTCCTATCTTGATCTATTCCTATTAATATACTTAATCTTATCAAATCAGATATTATTATTTCCATGGTAAACATATACAAAAGTTTGCATTTATTTTATGACTTCCGACAGTTTACTATTTATTCCACATTTGTTAATATTAAATTGATATCGAGAAAAGGATCCCTGTACATCTGGAGAGAGAACAGATGTATGGGGTATCTTTTTATTTACATATTATCCTATTGGATATATAATAACTGGTAAACTATGGTATACACAAAGGAGGATTTTTATGAAACGAAAGTTTTTACCTGCACTAATTATTACATTATGTCTTGCTATGGCAATACCAATTGTTCCAAACTTATCAATATTAAATAGCACCGGCAGAATAACAGCAGCGTATGCGAATGTAAATAATAAGTCATTAAATGATCTTGTTAAATATCTTAAATCCAAGAGGGTAATATCCGGCAGTGCAACAAAGATGGATGCTTCAATGATTGGAGCTAAGTCGGGTGTAAAATTTAAATATTCTGGCATTGAACTATATGAATTTAATACATCGTCAAGCGCATATAGGACTGCTGTGAGAACGAAAAAAGTTACAATAGAAGGATTTGATATAAAATATAGTGTGGATGGAATTAACGGTAAGTTCATTCTTATCTGTAGTAGCGCCAGGAATAAAAGTAAAGTTATTAAAGAATTCAAAGCTTTTGAATAAAAAATTTCCCTCAAAGTCTTATGTGACAATGAGGGGATTTTGTTTACGATTTATTATTAGTTTCATTCTCCAAACTCGAGGCTAATTCTTCCCATACCCTTGCGCTTTCTTGTGATTCAATAAGTGCCTCTTGTAAATGAAAAATATTTTCATCACGGTCTTTACAGCATGTAGATGGAGGTTTAATTCGTTTGATACCGCCATATCTATCATCTGGATACATATTATGTTGTGGATCTAGCCAAATCACGTAAAATATGTTTTCATAAAATACTCCGTGGATACCACCTTTACTCTTTGATATACGCATCTGCCATAAATCTTGTAATTCAATATTATCTGGTATATCGCATGGCGGGTCTGCATTATTGTGATTATGTATCCTAAGCGTAGATCCTTTTCTGGAATATGATCCAGCATGTATTTCATTTATGTTAATAGATGATATGGTTTTCAACATATCAAATAAGTCCGAAGACCAATTAACGCAGGTTCCATCGAGATTAAAAAACTCGTTATATTTCAATGATTCAAACGAAAAGATTATGTTATTATTCAGTAATTTTATTTTTTCTTTTTTACTATCAATCCTATGAATTTTTTCAGGAACTTTTTGCTTAGGTATCTTTGACATCAGATCATTTGCTTTCTGTAATAATTTTTCATATCTTCCTCTTGAATTATTTCCGTGCAACGTTCCCATGGCTTTCTACTACTTCTAGCCTTAATCCATGGTTCCTCAGAATGATTTAATGCCTCCAATTCATCTCCTGATAATTCTCCATAAGAATCATATATTTCATTTGCAAAACTCATAAATTCATCAGGGATATTAACTCTTTTTTTAGATACTCTAGGAATTAGACCGAAACCATAATTTTTATACTTTTGATAAAGCTGTGGTTGTACAGCTCCGTGTACCCATGCTTCGAAATCATCATTGATAATATTTTCGTCATATAATGATAAATACCATGCTTTTGCATAATAGCAAAGCTTTTGGAGTTTTTTATTTGTCATTGGTTCAATTGTTAAAAAAGCATTCGCTAAATCAAATACATCTGCCATGTTGTACACCCCCGTCCAAAAATTATAGTAAAGACAATCACAATTTATTTTTATATAACTTATTATGATTTATTACATCTTACTTTTGTTTGCTATTATTTACCATACTTTATTATACATCATTGTTTGCTAAGTGCAACATTTATTTCAAATAAAATGAACTATTTCACACTTTGAACAAATTTATACAATAAAAAAATCCCCTAGTCTGATCTGACTAGGGGTTATATAGTGAATATAAATTGCCTTAATACTGTCTGATTAATCTGCCTTAAATGCCTTCATGGTATTTGCTCCTACTTTTCCATCCACAGTAATCTTACAACTCTGCTGGAATGTCCTGATTGCCTTTTCCGTGATCGTAGCAAACTCGCCATCAATCTCAACCTTAATACCGGCATCGTTAAGCTCCCATTGTACCCATTTGACAAATTCGCCTTTCATACCCTTACAAATAGTCTCTGACGGCTCTTTATACGGATTATGAGGCTTCTTTGAGCTTACAGGCATATCATAGTCAATATAATCGAACAGCAGCCAGTGAGTGAATTTAGTATTGGATACTTTAGATTTAACAGTACCATAGTCGATACCCTTCGCCTCGATGCAGTACCCATTACCGATATAAACGCCAACATGACCGGAATGCCAGAGAACCGCTCCAACCGGTGCCTGACCTACAGTAGAGATAGGCTCCTTTTTAACTGCAGTCTTATATAATTGATATGATCCTAAATTCTTACCGGTATACCAGCCAGGTAATCCGGAGCAGTCAGTACATACCTTGCCAACAAACCTCTTGGCTTTTGTGATATATATATTAGTAAACATATCCGTATAAGCTAGGATAAGACTGTTTAAATGCGACTGTGTAAGTTTCCCGTAGCTACCCTTTGCTCCATAAACATATGGGGTGCCTAATTTAGTCTTACAAAAATCTGCAAGACCTTTGCCTGTTAATTTACTCATTTAATCCTTCCCCCTTCACTTTTGTCTTATCTTCTACCTGTTTCTTAATGTTCTTGACAATAGGCATTAAAAAAGGCGGTATCGACACTCCGATATCCACCATGTTTTCAAGTATTGATATAATCTCATTGGCAATCAGCCAAACAGCCACGACACAGGCAATTAAAAAATTAACTGGTATCGTAATGCCTATTGACTGACCGGCATAGATAATCAACCAGTCAATCATAGCTCCTACAGCTATAAGTAGCCACATACAGATTTTTTTTGCAATGCCCCTAAAACCTTTGTAACTATTAATTTTTTGCCCTCTGTACTTACTTGCCGCCAATCCAGTAACATAGTCAATGATATTACAAAGGACTAATACTAATACTGGTATGGCCAGAATACCAAGCCATCCGGCCAATGCCGAGAAAAATGCTGTAAATAGAGTTTTAAACTTGTTCATCTTACTACCTTCTTTCATTTTTAATTTTAAAAAGGAGCCCGAAGGCTCCCATAATAAAAGCACCCTTCCGGATGCCTGTTACTCATACTTTTCATTAATTATATTAATAAGATCAGTGTACTGCGTTTCATCAACACGACTGTTCATCAGAAAGATGTCACTCATGGATAGTAATTCTTCTTTCGTTTTCTTCCCGGCTGCAATAACTATTTTCATATTTTCATAAGTATTCATAATATTTTACCCTCCTTAAATTTTATACTAAGCCTAACTCTGAAAGAGATAGCCTATAATCCGTTTCTACCGCTAAATCTGCTAGTTGTTCTTGCAGCCCTTCTGTTGTAACTGGAGGGTTTTCAGGTGGAGTATTCATCCTGATAATATCCGCAATATGTAATTCTGCGGATTCCTCCATTGTTGCTGCCGGAAATGGGATATAAACATCCTTATCCTGTACTATCCATGGTTTACCGTCTAAAAGTATAGTGTAGCCTGTTTCTGTTGCTTTATATGTTAGATTCATGTCTAACCTCCTATCCTTTAAATTTAACCCAAGTGCTACCATCACCGTAGTACGTAGGTAAGTTTTCTTGTAGCGTTCCTCCAGAGTACATATAGACATTGTTAAAGCCGGTTAGTAACCGATTGAATATACCGGGAAATCTGGAGGCAGGGGTTACTAATTCGGCTGAATATGTGCCAGACATACCGTTGGTTTTATATATTACTACTGTGCCGTTTGGGTATTGTTTTGAGGTAAGGTTATAGCGACGGTTGTATAATAATGTGGTGCTTCCATTGTATCCACCCATAACATGTATTGCATTGTTTGTATATGCTGCTACGTGATTATAAGTAGCATAAGGCATAACTGACATAGCTGTCCATGTATCAGTAACTATGTTATATTTATAGTTATTGGTATAAGTTCCATTATAACTACCACCCATAATATATATATCCGTACCTACTGGTACAGATATATGAGACTGCGCGCTATAAGGTATAACTTTCAAAGCCGTCCACATATCGGTAAGAGTATTGTATTTATAATTATTGCTTGAGTTGATGCCACCCATAATAAATATATCTGTTCCAATTGCTACAGCTGTATGAAGATAAGCACTATAAGGCATAACTTTCTTAATCGTCCATGTATCATTCAGAGTATCATATTTATAATTATAGGTTGTTGCTCCGCCGTTGTTACCACCCATAACATAAACATCAGTGCCAATTGCAACAGCGGTATGTTGATATATTGCATATGGTATAACTTTCTTAACTTCCCATGTATCGTTAAGGGTGTTATATTTATAGTTATAATTTTGAGTTCCACTGCTTCCCCATCCACCCATAACATAAATATCAGTGCCAATTGCAACAGCGGTATGTAGATATGTTGCAATTGGCATATCTGACATCCTTGTCCAGATATTTGTTAAGGTGTTATATTTATAGTTGTATTTAATGCCTACACCACCCATCAAATACAAATCTGTTCCTACAGCTACAAGCGTAGGTCTACCATTTCCGGGTGCATAAGGTATATCTGCATATGATACCAGACTAGTGTCATTCCAGGCTTCCGCAAACCATAACTCTAAATCATTTATAATAGATGTAATTACTTCTGTAGTCTGTATCCAAATACCTTCATAAGTAGTAGGAGGATTTAAACCTACAAAGACATTAAGAGCAGCACCTTCCTCGGATGTACCAATCATGTCATATATATGTACATCTTTTTTTATGTTAGCTGGTATCAGATTAGCATCACCCTTAACTATCTGGTCGCCACCTAAAAACTGCCCAGCTGCTATAATCTTGTCTGTTGTTCCCGGGGTATATGTAGCTGCTGATTTAGTTGGTATTTCCCCTGCTTCCTCGTCGACCGTATCACTGGTAAAGGTGGATGATGCTAGTACGTCTGCTTTTTTTGCAGTACCACCGCCCGCACTAGCTTTGATAAAAAAACAGTCACCGGACAAATCATACCAGACAGTATAAGCCTTGCCTGCGGTTGTTGGCGGTGAGGTTGTCGTACCCGGCTTATACCACGGTTTACCATTGATGGTTTTTACTATATCTGTATTTGTATACTTTGCAATAAAGGTCTTTGATATACCGTCCTTGAAGGATAAATCGGATAATATAATTGTTGTAGCTGTACCCCCGGCTTTTTCAAATCTAGCTATATTCCCCAGTGCAGTATCTATTAAGTCCATATTTTCGTTCTGTACTTCAATATCATAGAATTCTTCCGGTGTTGGTTTTAACAAACCATAATTTGTAGATTGCCCTGCCATCAAATCACTTCCTCTCTAAGTTGGTTATGTGTCCATTTCTTTAGCTCTTCATGGGCATATTGCGTAAACATCTTATTCTGGTTATATAATAAACTTAATTCAACGATAAGATTTAAAGGAATTACCGCCTCTAAATAATCCTTTACCGTATTAAACATAGACTTTGCAATTAATGTTATTTTAACTGTGAGTATTTTGTTTACGTAATCCAGATTTAGATGGTAGCCATTATTGCCGCAAAAGTTTGCAAGGTTTCGTTCTAAAACCGTCTTGGTATAAGGCAGCTGCTTGTTATAGACTGCTAAAATTCTAAACTGTCTATCTTCCAAGGTATCAGTTCCCTTAGAAACGATTCCGAGCATATCTTCATATCTTTTTATGGCTTTTTCTGTAGTGGATATAAACTGGTCATTATATAACTTTTCAATGCAAATATTGATCTCTGAATTTTCAACATCATCACATGAAGTGATAACTTTAAATTCTCTTATATCCTGTAGCACCAAGGGTAAATAATTAATTGTTTGCATTTATATCCCCCCTAAGCGGCACCTGACCACTTTCTAATGTTAGGTTAGATACAGAGCCATTTATATTAGTGCCAGCTATGTCAATTATTCCTGATACATTTAATATCGCAGCCTCTAGCTGTGCAATGCGGACAATTATGTTTTCAACACTTTCCCATGATTCAGCCAGTGAAAGAAAATATTTATCAATAGCTGCTTTTACGTTTTCGGATACAGCATCCCATGAATAATCCTGATCGTAAGTTATGTTTGTATTAATATTTACCGTAACGCCGGTAACACCTTGGATAACAACAACATGACCTATAGGTGCCATTCCTTCTCCTTCGCCATCTTTGGTAGGATCCATAAACTGTTGCACCATATCTACTAACTCAGCACTAGGTACCCCATAATCACTATTGATTATCTGCGCTACCACATTGTAATTATCTTGCGTTGCCCGGTAGACTTTTACACCGCCCACACCGTTTATTGATTTTATTTTTTCGATGTAATCGGCTTTATTTCCACCAAATGCAGCACTGTTAAAACTATCGAAATACCTTTTACGGAATTTTTCTGTATCCTCTTCATCGGTACCAGGTATCAATAATTCTATTAACTCGGAGCTGGTGAGACCTTCGATATATTCAATGGAAATCAAAGCACCGAGTTTTTTATTGCCTATTGCCCCAGCAGCCTCACATTGCATTTTATAAATACCATTAGATATTTGATTAGTAACTACATAATTTAGATCATCTAATCCAAATCTACTGCCTATTGGCACGTCAATATTAAATTGACCCTTAAGCACTGCATATGTAGCCGATTTTGGCGCTAAACCTCGCTCTTTGGCACGCCTTATCAGTTCTTCCCTTGGGGCGGTATCTGCAAAGGTCATATCATAAACTAAATCAATACCGATATATGCTTGTGCAAGTTCCCATGCTTCTGGTGCTAATGCTTCATAAATAATACTACCCTCCGTTTTATCTATATCACCCGGTATTCGAGCCAGCATCCTATCTAAAATAACTTCATATGTATTATCCTCATACATTAATATCCACCTCCCCAAATGGAGTTATTGCGGTAAAACTAATGGCCAACTTATCATTTTCTACTGATATACTGAATTCCGTAATTTCAGTTATATTTTCATTAATCAATATGCATTCCTCAACCATTCGTTTTGCCTCGATCTCCAGATAATCTTCTGTATACGACTGTCCGATCAGGTCCTGTAACTCACTACCGTAATCCCATGAATGTATAACATTTTGATATCTACTTGTTTTTAAAGCCAGATAAACCCACGCCCTAATAGCCTCAACACCTTCTAAAATTCTCCCAGTAAATCGCCCAGTTTTAAAATCAATTTCATATTCTTTGGGTATCTGTAGTGTATCTTCAGATTCAATTTCTTCTTCACTTTCAAAAGGAAAACTCATACATTTACCAGCCTTTCTAAAACTACATATCTGGTATCATCCAGTCTTATAAGTAATACAATATCCCCTTGTTTTAGCGGCTCAATATATTCATTTACATCTTTCATCCAGCCAGTTGTCAAATGTTCAGCAATTAGTAAATCATCACTTTCAAGAGGTAAATTATTTACTTTACAGGAGCTGGAGC
>JAEWMT010000057.1 GCA_023393095.1 Bacillota bacterium | reverse complement strand
TACTTTAAATACAGAATGTAATCCACTTCATGGACCAAGAGTAGAAGAAATCATCAAAGCTCTTGAAGGCGGTCAAACCGTTGACAAGTTGAAATATGTTGATGAAGTAGCATTCTCATTTGATGCATCAGTAAAATCAGTTGGTATTGATGGTACAGATTACCCTGTAACTCAGCTTACACAGGATATTCTTGATAAGCGTGCATACTAATTCAAAACGAATTAGCTTGCTAATGTAAATACGATTAGATTCGATTGATTTCAGCCTGAAGGGCGTGATGGCGCGATATGGAAAATTCAGATGGATGGACTGTATCGCGCCATTTTTTTAAAGATGTAACCAAAGGAAGCGGGTGTATAGTTAGAATGGATAAGAATATTGTGTTATCAATGAAAGATATAAGTAAATCCTTTCCGGGTGTTAAAGCATTGTCAAATGTTGACTTTTATTTAAGAAAAGGTGAGATTCATGCTTTGATGGGTGAGAACGGAGCTGGAAAATCTACCTTAATTAAGGTTTTAACAGGAGTTTATGAACTTGAAAGCGGTGAAATTCATATTGATGAAAAAGCGATCATAAATCGATCCCCGCAGGATGCACAGGATAATGGAATTAGTACTGTATATCAAGAAATAAATTTGTGTCCCAATCTTACCGTAGCAGAAAATTTATTTATTGGTAGAGAACCGAAAAAATTAGGATTCATTGATTGGAAAACAATGAATAAAAAGTCGGAAGAAGTACTTAAGAATTTAAAGATTGAAGTAAGTCCTACAAAGATGTTAGAAGAGTGTTCCATCGCTATTCAACAAATGATAGCAATCGCACGCGCAGTGGATATGAAGTGTAAGGTGTTGATATTAGATGAGCCTACATCATCCCTTGATGAAGATGAAGTTGAGAAATTGTTCGGCCTGATGAGGCGTTTACGTAGTGAAGGTGTTGGTATAATTTTTGTAACGCATTTTTTAGAGCAGGTATATGCGGTAAGTGACCGTATCACTGTATTGCGAAATGGAGAATTGGTTGGAGAATATGAAACTGATAAGCTGCCTCGCGTACAATTAGTGGCGAAAATGATGGGTAAAGATTTTGATGACCTTGCAGATATTAAGAATGAACATACGGGGTATGAATACAAAGGAACACCGTTGATCGAAGCGGAAGAATTAGGACATCATGGAACAATTAAACCGTTTAATCTTGCAATAAGTAAGGGTGAGGTCATTGGTTTAACCGGTCTGCTGGGATCAGGACGTTCCGAAATGGTGAGGGCAATCTATGGAGCGGATAAAGCTGATAGCGGAATGCTTAAGATCGATGGTAAGGAAGTAAAGATCAATACACCGTTAGAAGCAATGAAGCATGGAATGGGATATTTGCCGGAGGACAGAAAGAAGGAAGGAATTATCCCGGATCTGTCAGTGAAAGAGAATATTATCATAGCAATGCAAGCAAAAAGAGGTATGCTTAAACCGATGAGCAGAAAAGAGATGGATGAGGCTGCAGATAAATTTATTGATTTATTAAATATAAAAACTTCCAGTCGTGAAACTCCGGTCAAAAGCTTATCTGGTGGAAATCAGCAAAAGGTCATTATCGGTAGATGGCTTTTAACGAATCCCGATTATTTAATTCTGGATGAACCTACCCGTGGTATTGATATTGGTACCAAGACAGAAATACAAAAGCTGGTTTTAGAGCTTGCACAACAAGGAAAAGCAGTGACTTTCATCTCCTCCGAGATAGAAGAGATGCTGAGAACCTGTTCACGAATGGTTGTCTTAAGAGACGGGAAGAAGGTCGGCGAGATATCTGGTACAGAGCTGTCGCAAGAAAATATTATGAAAACAATCGCCGGAGGTGAAAAGGCAGATGAGTGATAAGTCGGTAAAAAAGCAATTTAATTTAAAAAAGTTAACAGAACATCGATTGTTTTTGCCATTGTTGTGCCTTGTGGTCGTATTGTTGATCAATGTAATTAAAACGCCGAATTTCTTTGAGATTTCTATTAAGAATAATGTACTTTACGGTTATTTGATTGATATCTTAAACCGTGGTTCGGAGTTGGTAATTCTCGCAATTGGTATGACACTTGTCACGGCAGCCAGCGGTGGTCAGGATATCAGTGTAGGTGCTGTTATGGCGGTAGCTGGGGCAGTATGCTGTGAGATATTATCCGGCGGCAAGGTGTCCACAAATGCCTTTGAGAATCCGCTTATTCTGGCAATTCTTGCAGCACTTGCTGCATCCATACTTTGTGGTGCATTTAATGGATTTCTAGTAGCAAAACTACATATTCAACCAATGGTTGCAACCTTGATTTTATTCACGGCAGGAAGAGGAATTGCTCAGTTAATTACAAAGGGTCAGATTACTTACATTCGTGTTGAAAGCTATAAAACAATGGGAGGATTTATAGGTCCGATTCCGACCCCGATTTTCTTTGCAATCGCCATGGTTATCATAGCGACCCTTGTATTGAAAAAGACAGCACTTGGTTTATATATTGAAAGTGTTGGTGTCAATGGTTCAGCCTCCAGGTTGGTAGGTCTTAATTCCACGATGATTAAATTTTTAACCTTTGTCATCTGTGGCTTGTTAGCCGGAGTTGCCGGAATTGTTAACTCAAGTAGAATTTATTCAGCAGATGCTAATAATATTGGTCTCTATTTGGAAATGGATGCAATTCTTGCGGTTGCCCTGGGCGGCAATGTATTAGGCGGTGGTAAGTTCAGTTTGATGGGTTCAGTAATCGGCGCATATACGATACAGGCTCTAACCACAACATTATATGCGATGAAAGTGTCCTCGGATCAGCTTCCTGTTTATAAAGCAATTGCAGTAGTTATTATTGTAGTAATTCAAAGTCCGATATTTAAAAAACATATGGCGAATCTGAAAAAGAAAAAAGCAGTGAATGAAGGTGGGCATTAATTATGACAAAGTATAAGATGAAGCTTAAACCAAGCAGTAATTCATTTCTGCTGATGATTACAATCGGATTGTTTTTGGTGATGTACATAGCGGGAATGATTGTATTTAACGATAAGGGTTTTGCGAAACCACAGATGTTTTTAAATTTATTTATATCAAATGCCGGACTTATCGTAATCGGTTGTGGTATGACACTTGTTATGATTACCGGCGGTATTGATATTTCCGTTGGCTCCGTTACAGCGTTGGTATGTATGTCAGCAGCATATGCAATGGAGAAGCAAGGATTCAATGCTTTTGTTGCAGTTGCAATTTCTCTTTGCATCGGTTTGTTGTTCGGACTTGTTCAAGGGTACCTGGTAGCATATCTGGAAATACAGCCGTTTATTGTAACATTGGCGGGTATGTTCTTTGGTCGAGGGCTTACCGCCATCATTAGTACAGATATGATTTCAATTAAGAATGAATTGTTCTTAAAATGGGCGAATTATAAGATATATATGCCCTTTGGCTCCTATAATAAAAGAGGTATCTATCAACCGGCATACATCTATCCGACAGTTATTATCGCCTTGCTGGTTGTAATCTTAATTACGATTCTATTAAAATATTCAAAATTCGGTAGAAAGCTTTATGCAATCGGCGGCAGCCAACAAAGTGCGTTAATGATGGGACTTAATATCAGACGTACCAAGCTGCAGGCATATGTTCTTGCCGGTCTGCTTGCAGGACTTGGAGGTTTCTTATTCTGTCTCAATAGTTGTGCAGGATTTGTTGAGCAGGCAAAAGGTATGGAAATGGATGCAATTGCATCAGCGGTTATCGGCGGTACTTTATTAAGCGGCGGTGTAGGAACCGTTATTGGAACTTTATTCGGTGTATTAATTAAAGGAACCATAACCAGTTTAATTACCACCCAGGGAACATTGTCCAGCTGGTGGGTAAGAATTACCTTATCCTTATTACTTTGCTTCTTTATTGTATTACAATCGATAATAATCTCCTCTAAGAGAAAAAGAAAGAACTAAAAAGTAACCGGTATCCCCACCATAGGATACCGGTTATCTTTTTTTGTTTATGCATTTAATCTTAGAGAATTATGAAGTAGGCGAATGGTAAGTTGCGTTTCATTTCTGAAAACATCTATTTGTGCTGTTAATATACAAGTAATAATTCAGGATGAAGCGATGATACTTGCATAGTGTTTTTACTAAGAAATTTCTTCCATAATATACCACACTCACATCTATGAATTGACCGTGTAATGACCATAATTTATGTTATAATTATGTATATATTGAGTGACATACTGGTGTATAATGATCTTGTTATTAAAATATTAAGTAATTTATTACAAGCAGATTATTATTTATATTTAAAATGCATTGTGATAGATAAAATAATTAGCAACTTCTTTTGAAGAAAGGATCTTTAAATAATCATGTGGATTATGTTTGCATTTGGTTCAGCTCTATTTGCCGGTATCACAGCTATTTTAGCAAAGATCGGAATTAGAAATACGGATTCTAATGTCGCAACAGCTATCCGCACTATTGTAATATTGATTTTTTCCTGGCTGATGGTTTTTTTAGTCGGATGTCAGAATACGATTTTGAGAATCAACAGTAAAACGCTTGTTTTTTTGATACTTTCCGGTATTGCAACCGGAGGTTCCTGGCTTTGCTATTTTAAGGCACTTCAACTTGGAGATGTGAATAGGGTAACTCCGATTGATAAATCGAGTACAATTCTATCTATGCTATTATCATTTATTATATTAAGAGAGAGCATTACGATTTATAAAATTATTGCTATGATTGTTATCGGAATAGGTACATATTTCATGATAACAAGGAAAAATGTAGAGGTTAAAAATGCAATTGGTTATATATGGTTAGTGTATGCATTCTTTTCAGCTATTTTTGCAAGTCTCACAAGTATCCTTGGCAAAATCGGAATACAAGGAGTTGAATCAAACCTAGGAACTGCAATTCGTACGATTGTCGTTTTGATAATGGCATGGATTATTGTATTTGTTTCTCGAAAACAGAATGAAATATCCAAAATTGATAAAAAAAGCATGATCTTTATCTGCCTTTCGGGAATTGCAACAGGTTTATCCTGGTTATGCTATTATAAGGCATTACAGGATGGACCAGCCAGTATTATAGTTCCAATTGATAAGTTAAGCATCTTGGTTACTATAACATTTTCCTATTTGTTTCTAAAGGAAAAGCTGACAAGTAAATACTTCTTCGGATTATGTCTGTTGGTAATGGGGACCCTTTTACTTTTGATATAACCAAAGATTAATATAAACATTATACCAAAATAATAAGAAAAAAGAAGGAACTACACGTATGAATACGAAACAGAAATTCTTTAATAAGGGTATTCTTTTTTGTTGTTTACTTTTAATTATATCTATAACTATCTGCCTAATCACTAACATAGCAGCTGCAAATACGATAAATGTAAAGACATATTCTGTTTCAGCAGCCACGCAGCCCATTAATATTAAATTTAAGAAATACAGTACATATAACAAATATACAAGGCAATATTATATGTTACGTTCCTATTTGGAACAGTTGGAGAAGGATGGTGGAGGTACCCTTACTTTATCTGCCGGAACCTATACAATAAGTAACACCTTATATATTCCTTCGAATGTGACCATTTATTTTAAGAATGGAGTTATTATAAAGAAAATTACAAAGACTGGTATCACAAGTTTTAAAAGTTCAAAAGCGATTTTTCAACTGGTTGCACCATCAAAATCAGATAAAAAGGGAGCTTATGGTGGATACGAAGGAGAAAAAAATATTCATTTTATTGGTAATGGAACCGTAATAATTGATTATAACTTTGTTACTAATTGTCTAGGTATTATAATGGGACATAACACAAATGTCAGCATTTCCGGTATTACCTTTCAGAATATGAAGAGCGGACATTTTATTGAATTGGATGCCTCAAAAAATGTAATTATAGAAAATAATCGTTTTATTCATCATAAAGCATCAGAAACCGGAATTAAAGAAGCAATAAATCTTGACACACCTGATAAGAATACAGAGGGTTTCCATACAATTTGGACGACCTATGAC
>JAEWMT010000035.1 GCA_023393095.1 Bacillota bacterium | reverse complement strand
AAAGTTGTCCTCCGGTTTATTGAGAGGAATCCACTAACCAACATAACAATACCACATTTTGTGCAAGACTAAAATCAACAAACATGAATTTACTAGTGCAATCAAGAATTTAAGTATGCATTTAACTTAGAAGATTCGAAATAGTACTTGACATTAACGTAACGTTAAGGTATACACTCTTTTTGTAAGGAGGTTTTCATATGGAATATACAGTGCAAAAGTTAGCGAAAATAGCAGGAATCAGTACCAGGACACTTAGATACTATGATGAAATTGGGATTCTTAAGCCGGCAAGAATCAATTCATCGGGGTATCGAATTTACGGTGTGAAGGAAGTGGATCTGTTACAGCAGATCATGTTTTACCGGGAACTGGGCGTAAGTCTGGATATTATCAAGGCAATTATCACACAGGCTTCCTTTGATGAGAACTGTGCGCTACAGGAACATTTGACAAAACTCCTTGCGCAAAGAAAGCAATTGGATATACTGATTGCCAATGTTAAGAATTCAATAGAATATAAGAAAGGAAATATAAAAATGAATGATAAAGAAAAATTTGAAGGATTTAAACAAAAATTAGTAAACGATAATGAAACAAAATATGGAAAAGAAATTAGAGAAAAATATGGTGACGATAAAGTAAATCAGTCTAATAAAAAGCTTCTTAATATGACAAAGGAGCAGTATGATGAGTTCGAAAAGCTTGAGCAGGAGGTTCTTGATACACTGGAAGAAGCATACAAGACAGGCGATCCGGCTGGAGAGCTGGGACAGAAAGCAGCAGATCTACACAGAAAATGGCTATCCTTTACCTGGAACGGTTACAGTAAGGAAGCGCATGCGGGATTGGCTCAGATGTATGTTGATGATGAGCGTTTTACTGCGTATTATGATAAGAAGCAGCCGGGCATGGCTGCCTTCTTAAGAGATGCTATACTTATTTATACCGGAGTACAGGCTTAATTATTTGTTATAACATTATATCACTCAAACCAATTATATAATTTTCTAAGAATAAAGCTGTTCCATCCTAAAAGGATACCATAGGTGGGGACGGCTTTATTTCATTTAAAAAATGTTCTAATCAGGCATTCTACGTTTCGTTTACAAAACCATATACGAAACGTGGGTTGCAAGATATAGATAAGAAGAATACCATACCTAGGAAATAGAAAACAAATTTTGATTTGAGAACCAAATACTCACGCTGATATAATCGTCACTATATATAACGAAGATAATGTAAGAGAATTAGGTAACATTAGTAAGATGCACAATAATCATTGTTGATTGACTTGAGACAATCATATCAATTTTATGAAAGAAAAGTTTTGATTTTTTGAAGATTTCTTTACGAATAAAGAGTTTTAATATAATGTTAAAAATTTTAATCAGTCACAATATCATTCTAAATCTATCACAACATAAAATAAAAGAACACAATAAAAAATAAAAGATTATATTAAAATAATCAATCATAGTAAAATAATAGATTATAACAAAAAATACTTGACATATAATATTATATAATATATAGTATCAAACAATATATAATATTATAAGATATGGAAATAGTGGAGTAATTTTCATGATTATAATTAATTGAGAGGAGTAAAATATGTTTTCAATAATTAAACAGAAGAAATTATTAATTATAAGATTTGGAAGATTATTCATAATCATATTAAATCGTTTTCCTGATAAAACCCAACTGAGAGGAGTAAACAATGTTAACCGTACTTAAATTAACGTTTTCCAGTTTTATAATCTGGTACCACATCTAACCGTAGAAGACAATATCTTATTACCTATTCTCTTAAATGGCTGCAGGAAGAAGAACTATATGGACAGATTAAAACACTTAATGTAAGTGGTCGGTCTGTCGGATAATCGACAATCATATTCATCAAGACTATTTGGAGGACAGCAGCAGCGTGTTGCGATAGCAAGGGCTCTCATCAATAATTCGGACATTATTCTTGCGGATGAACCAATCGGTAATCTGGACTCCAAAACAGGGATGGAGATCATGAAGCTGTTTAAGAAAATTAATATGGAAGAAGGAAAATCCGTGGTACAAGTTACCCATTCCAAGGAATCTGCAGAATACGGAAATCGTACTATTTATGTCAGAGATGGGGAACTAAAGCTGTTTAAGTAAAAAAAGAAGAAAAAATTAAAGAAAAGAGGAAATCTTCAACGTGAATTTCCTCTTTTTATTATATAATGATTTAATTTAATATAATTATAGTGGGATTATAATACAGCCTGCCTTCTTCAAATACGCTGAGCAAAATCATATATAAAACTACAGCAGTAGAACAATTAGTAAGTATATATAATCATTCCTATTTGTTCTTTGTGAATCTAGAAAATACTTTAATTATTTCATTAACTATTAACGGTATCAGAGCAAATCCAATTACAATTAGCCAATCCTTGAAACTTAAATTATGAACTCCAAATGCATTAGCAAGCACTGGTATGGAGATAACAACCAGTTGAAGTAGAATTCCGATAATAATGGAACCAACCAGGTACATATTAGAGAAAAGGCCAATTTCTAGAATAGACTTATCTTGATTTCTCATTGACAGAGAGTAAAATAGCTGGGAAGCCGCTAATACAACAAAAGCCATAGTTCTAGCATAAATAAGTGCATCCTTTGAAATAGTACCCGCTCCTAATTGGTAGCCATGTTCCCATAATCCATAATAAAAGGCAGCCAGGGTAAATATTCCAATCAGTACACCGCCAATTACAGCTCTTATACCAGCGCCGTGAGCAAAGAAGCTTTCCTTTGGATTACGCGGTTTCTGCAGCATAACATCAGGATCTCCCGGATCAATACCAAGTGCAATTGCAGGAAGTGAATCCGTAATCAGATTAATCCATAGAATCTGAGTGGCAATTAAGGGGACAGGCCAATTTAACAGAATAGAGACTAATATAGTAATAACCTCACCAAGATTACAGGAAAGAAGAAAAATTACTGATTTCTTGATATTATTATAAATATTTCTGCCTTCTTCAATTGCATGAACAATCGTTGTAAAATTATCATCGGTAAGTATCATATCGCTGGCGCCCTTGGCTACATCAGTACCAGTAATACCCATTGCAACACCAATATCAGCATATTTTAGGCTTGGAGCATCATTGACACCATCGCCGGTCATGGATACGATATTTCCCTTTGCTTTGAAGGCTCTGACGATTTTCACCTTATGCTCTGGGGATACTCTGGCAAATACTCTGTAATTATTAATATTTGCCGCAAAATCCTCCTCGGACAGTTGATCAATTTCAGCACCAGTAATGCTTTGATCGATTGCTTCGGCAATGCCTAATTCTTTTGCTATTGCTACGGCAGTATTCTTATGATCACCGGTTATCATAACTGATCGAATACCTGCCTTTTTGGCATCATTAATAGAAGCCTTAACCTCAAGTCTGGGCGGATCAATCATACCAACCAACCCAATCACAGTTAGTTCCTTTTCCATATCTTCTGGGGATATGATATTATCCGTATCTTTAAACGCTGCACCAAGAACTCTAAGAGCAGCATCTGACATTTCTTCAGCCATTCGAAGATAATCTGATTTAAGCTCCTCAGTGAAAGGTACTTTCTTTCCGTTTACTAATGCTGTAGAAGACAAATTGAGAATATGATCAATGGCTCCCTTGGTATGAACACGATAACCGCTTTCCTCGACATTCAATGTTGACATAAGCTTACGATCTGAATCAAATGGATTTTCCGCTACTCGTTGATGAATTTCATTCAGATTTGTACGTTTTAGACCAAATTTTTCACCAAGAACGACCAGAGCAATTTCGGTAGGATCTCCGGTTCCCTGACCGTTTTCAAATGTAGCATCGGAACAGAGAACAAGAGATTTTATCAGCTCGGTTTCATCCGGTAGGGCAGTAGCGCTGACATCCATATTTAATGCTACATCAGTAGAATGATTGTGAGTATACTGTTTTACCACTGTCATTTTGTTCTGTGTCAGTGTTCCAGTTTTATCAGAACAGATGATATTGACGGAGCCTAAGGTTTCGACTGCGGGAAGTTTTTTGACAATTGCATTAATTTTGGACATTCTTGTAACACCGAGAGCAAGTACGATGGCAACTATGGCTGCAAGACCTTCCGGAATAGCCGCAACAGCAAGGCTTATGGCAGTTAAGAACATTTCGAATAAATCTCGTTTTTGAATCAGTGCAATGATAAAAATCAGAACACAGATACCAATTGCCAGAAAACCTAGTACTCTACCCAGTTCATCCAGTCTTTTTTGAAGGGGTGTCATTTCCTGTGTATCATCATCCAGAATCTTAGCAATTTTTCCAATTTCGGTATCCATAGCGGTAGCTACAACAACACCCTCACCTCGGCCATATGTGACCAGAGTGGATAAAAAAGCCATATTAGCCTTATCCCCCAGTGGTGTTTTAGGATCATCAAAAATCAAATCTGCATTCTTATTTGAAGGAACGGATTCTCCGGTGAGAGCAGATTCTTCAATTTGTAGATTAGCACTTTCAATTAGCCGCAGATCGGCAGGAACAAATCGTCCGGCGTCCAGAATTACAATATCACCGGGAACAACCTCCTCTGAGCTTATTTCAATGGTTTTTCTATCACGTCTTACTAATGATTTCGGAGCGGTCATATTCTGAAGGGCTTCCACTGCTTTTTCTGCCTTATATTCCTGAAAAACACCGATTACCGCATTTAAGATAATAACAAGTATAATTATGATGGAGTCAGCATACTCACGTATGAGGAAGGTAATAACAGCCGCAGCGATTAAAACATAGATCAGCATATCCTTAAGCTGTGAAAAAAACAGTACCATAATACTCTTTTTTGGTTTCCCTTTTAATTTGTTTAAGCCGTTCTGCTCAAGTCTTAGTTTGGCTTCATTTTCTGATAGACCGGCTGACTGTGTAACATTCATTTCATCTAATACATCTTTTGCTGCTTTCAAAAACCACATAATTCCCTCCATGCTGCTGTTTCACAACGACTCAGAACCTCGGAATATTAAGGAATGAGAACCTTTGTACGAGCTTCGCAGTTTTTACAAAATTTAATATAATACACATTGTGAAGATGCTTTTTCTTCACGTTAGATACCTCTTTTGCAGATAAGTATTGTTGCATAATAATAACTGATATAATTTATACTGCACGTCAATAATAGAAATAGATAAAAGTACGTTTAAGTAATATACGAATAAAATTAGTGCAGCATATGTAATATATGACGTTTGACATCATTATTATTCAATAGTAGAATTAAAAATAGAGAAAATGGAAGGCTTGGTGTAAGAATGAAATTTATCAAAAATTCACTAACAAATTATAATGTAAGTGATAATGTATCTTGGTACTTATCATATGTAATTCTTATAATCTTTATTATTTTATTGTGTATCATCGTTAATGTTATTGCTAAAAAAATTATATTAAAGCTATTTGCAAGAATAATTCATAGGAATAAATATCATAAGGGTGATATTTTACTGGAAAAGAACGTATTTAACAGATTATCTAACATACTTCCCGGGATTATTGTATATCTGTTTGCACCAGCATTTAATAATATAAGCCTTGTGGTCTTCTTAAAAAGAGGAGCAATCGTTTTTATTCTGTTTATAACAATTTTTATAATGAATGCTTTGCTTGATGCAATCAATGAAATATACATTACTTATCCAATATCAAAAATACGACCAATAAAAGGCTTGTTACAGATAGTGAAGATTGTGTACTTCATTATAATAGGTATCATTATTGTAGGAACACTAATGAATCAGAATCCGTTTTTGATGCTAAGTGGAATAGGAGCAGTCGCAGCATTGTTCTCCTTTGTATTTAAGGATTCCATTCTTGGGTTTATTGCCGGAATTCAGCTTACCTCTAATGATATGCTCCGTATTGGTGATTGGATTGAAATGCCGAAATACGGTGCAGATGGTGATGTAATTGATATTACTCTGAATACGGTTAAGGTGCAGAATTTTGATAAAACGATTGTTACTCTTCCGGCATATGCCCTTGTATCGGATTCATTCAAGAACTGGAGAGGGATGAAGGATTTTGGCGGCAGAAGAATTAAGCGATCAATTTATATTGATATGAACAGTATTGTTTTCTGCTCAGCTGAAATGATAGAAAAATTTAAAAAGATTAATTACTTGAAGGAATATATCACAGAAAAGGAAACAGAACTTAGTACTTATAATAGGAATCAGAAGGATGTAGAAAAGCTTCGTATTAATGGGAAATATCTGACCAATATAGGTACATTTCGAATCTATATACAAAAATATTTAGAAAAATGCCCAAGGCTTCGTAAGGATATGCCACAGTTTGTACGCCAGCTTCCGCCGACAGAGAATGGCCTGCCGTTGGAGATATATGTGTTTACGGAGTCAACCGATTGGGAAGAATATGAAACAATCCAAGCTGATATATTTGATCATATTTTTTCAATAGCAGAAGAATTCTCACTTCAAATCTTCCAGAATCCTTCCGGTCATGATATGAGACAGATCAGTTTAGGATCTAACTTTACATCAAAACCAGAATGAAAATGATAAGAGCAGGAATAAATTAGTATTCCTGCTCTTACCATCTGTTGTCTCATTCGATTTTCATGCAATATTCAATTCGATAGTGAGAATTAAAACCTTCTTCAACTCGCCTTAGTTACTAATTCAGACTGTGGAATAACCAAAGCTTTCATATAAACTAATTAGACTGTCCAAAAGCTATCATCTCCCAATCATCCAAGAAACTTGCAGTTTGTAATTCTGAGACGAAATTACAAACCATCTATTCTTTTATTAATAGATACGACAGTACTTACAAAGTAGAGTATATTCATATTCAGCAAGTTAAGTCCTTACGTCGTATCTGATATTATTATGTCTCGGTTTTAAAATTATATTCTACTTTTGAGATAAATTTTATAGAAAATTATTATGTGCTTGGCTTAAAATTGATCGTTATAAATGTAACTAAACAAAAACTTAAACTTAATAATATACAGAAATGTTTAAATTACATAATAAAAGCAGGAGATTATCTACAAAATATGTATAACATTTTATGATATCCAGCAAATATGAGGAAAAAATAGTATATTAATACCTTTTTAGAAAACGATTAAGTTATTTTTTATAAATTTATATAAAAAATGCTTGCAATATTTATCGAAAAGGTTTAATATAATCATTGTAAATAAGCTATAAATAAACGAGATAATTAATATTTATGCAGCAATATTAGTACAATATACCAATTATTAATTTTGATATTAGTTACATATTATACATAATAATTAAATAGTTGAAATAATTTGTTTAATATGCATAATTAAGCAAATAGAAAACGATTAAGTATATTGTCTGCGAATAAAGCATAAATTTAAGGAGCATTCCTGTGGTTTCGATTAAAGATGTTTCTGTAAGATGTGGAGTATCGGTAGCGACCGTTAGTAAAGCTTTGAATAATCATAGCGATATTGCTGAAGCTACCAAAGAGAATGTAAGAAGAATAGCAAAAGAGATGGGCTACTTCCCGAATTCTTCTGCAAGAGCTTTAAAGACTAACCGTACATATAATTTAGGAGTTTTATTTGTGGATGAAGCGCAAAGCGGTTTAACCCATGAATATTTTGCTAATGTACTAGATAGCTTTAAGGTGGAAGCAGAAAAAAACGGTTATGATATAACATTTATAAGTAAACATACTGGACGTAAGAATATGTCCTATTATGAACACAGTAAATACCGTGGAGTTGACGGAGTAGTGATTGCATGTATTGATTTTTCGGATTTTGGAGTTACAGAACTTATCAATGGGGAATTACCTGTAGTAACGATTGATCATGTGTATGATAACAGAACTGCAATCATCTCAGATAATGTAAAAGGTATGGGAGAATTAATCTTATATCTTTATGAAATGGGACACAGAAGAATAGCTTATATTCATGGTGCTGATTCCTCTGTTACTCAAAACCGTGTCGGAAGTTTTTATAAGACTTTAGGTGAACTGGGAATTGAAGTTTCTGATGATTATGTAAAGAGTGGTGTCTATCATGATCCTGATACTACAGCTAAGCTGACAAGAGAACTTCTTGAACTCAAAGAACGTCCGACCTGCATTTTGTTTCCTGATGATTTCTCCTGTATTGGAGGAATCAATGCAATAAAGGAATATGGGCTTCGTATTCCGGAGGATATATCTATAGTTGGATATGATGGAATATTATTGTCCCAAATGCTGGAACCCAAACTTACGACACTGCAACAGGATACCAAAGCCTTGGGGAGAAGTGCTGCGGAGAAATTGATTACCTTAATTGAAAATCCAAAGGCGTCAATTATTGAAAGAGTTGTAGTGGAAGGCAAGGTGTTAAAAGGGAATTCAGTAAGCAATCTGAACAAAGGTAACATGTAGTTAAAATCAAAAAATAAAATGAAAGAAGGGAAGAGATTAAAAGAATTATTTATTTTAATTTAATGGCTTCAATTTCAAGATGTTTTTTGTAAAAGGTATATAGATGCTGACGGTATATTAGACTGGAACAATTTGTTGATTGGGGAGTAATTAATATATAATACATATTTACAGTTTATGATTACCAGACTTCATCTTTATGCATAATGGCTACGGCATTATTATCATAGCTTTATGATATGAAAATAAATGCAAAATTTATTAACAATAAGAGGGAGGATTTAAACAATGAAAAAGAAATTTATTAGTATTGCCTTATCATTGACTTTGGTTGCAGCACTGTTTGCAGGTTGCGGCGGCAAAAAAGATGATAAGCCAACAGATTCAAAAGCTACAGAAGCTCCTGCATCAAATGACAAGGATGAGGCAAAAGCTACAGAAGCTCCAGCAGCACTTCCGGCAGACACAGGTAAAGTATTAAATATCTGGGCCTGGAATTCCAACGTTAAGGATACTGTATTTGACGCTGGATATGTTCCTGGTTATACAAACGATGGCAAAGGTGGCGGAAGTTTTGGCGATGTAAAGGTTAAATGGAATATTACTCCTAATGCGAATAACGCTTACCAGATTGCATTGGATGCAGCATTACTTGAACAAGCAAATGCACCTGCTGATAAAAAGATCGATATGTTCTTAATCGAAGCTGACTATTCATTAAAGTATGCCGGTGTAGAACCTGCGGTTGCAATGAGCATGGATGAGCTTGGTCTTACGGATGCTATGAAGGATCAGTATCAGTACACTAAGGATATCGTTACAGATTCAAAAGGTGCTGTTAGAGGTTCTTGTTATCAGGCAGCTCCGGGATTATACGTTTACAGACGTTCTATAGCAAAAGCTGTATTAGGAACTGATGATCCAGAGCAGGTTCAGGCTAAGATTAGCAACTGGGATGATTTCGATGCAGTTGCAGCTCAGATGAAAGCCAAAGGCTATACAATGTTAGCTGGTTATGATGATGCTTACAGACCTTACTCCTATAGCATGAAAGGTCCATGGGTACAGGATGGCAAGATTGTAATTGACGATATCATGATGAAATATGTAGATAAGACGAAAGAGTATACTGAAAAAGGATATAATAAAAAGGATTCCCTTTGGGGTGCTACTTGGACCAAAGAACAGACTAATGCTGGTAAGACATTCGGTTATTTCTATTCAACATGGGGTATCAACTTTACTTTAGCTGATAACTCTAGAAAAGATCCTAAGAAGCCTAGAGGTGCTGACAATAATAATGGTGTATGGGGTGACTGGGCAGTTTGCTATGGTCCTCAAGCATATGCATGGGGCGGAACATGGTTCATGGCAGCAGTTGGAACCGATAATGCTAATTTAGTAAAACAGATTATCTTTGATACAACATGTAATAAAGATAATATGAAGAAATTTGCTGAAGAATCCAATGATTATACAAACAACGTACCAGCAATGGAGGAAATCGCTAACAGCGACTACAAATCCGATTTCTTAGGTGGACAGAACCATTATAAGTTATTTGCTGAAGTAGCTAAGAATCTTAAAATGGGTCCTATGTCTCCTTATGATCAGGGATGTAATGAGGCATTCCAGAAAGCAACTAAAGATTATTATGATGGCAAAGTAACAAAAGAAAAAGCAATTGAGAATTTCTATAAGGATGTACTTAAACGATATCCTGATATTAAAAAGTAATTTAAATATTGAAATGACGTTATAACAAAAATGTACAGGATAAAGTTTAACTGAATAGTATGAAGAATGCTAACTTTATCCTATTCAAATAATACTTTATCCTGTATATTTACTAATTAGACTAATAGGGTAATTAACCTGGCAGGAGGATATATGTTTAAAAAGAAATCAAGCTGTGTAAGCTATGTTAAATGGGGATACATATTTTTAATTCCTTTCTTCCTTGTGTATTTTGTTTTTCAATTAATTCCATTGATTTCCACTTTTTATAACAGTTTTTTTGAAAACTATATGGCGGGTCTCTCACAAGTCGGACCAAATTTTGTTGGATTTGATAACTTTAAGGAGCTATTTAGTAACAATGAGTTATTAACTTATACAGGGAATACCTTATTAATGTGGTTGATGGGCTTCATTCCACAGATTATAATATCCTTATTACTGGCAGCTTGGTTTACTGACTTAAGGTTAAAGCTCAAAGGCAAAGGATTTTTCAAAGTAATTATTTATATGCCGAATTTGATCATGGCAGCTGCTTTTGCTTTGTTGATTTTTGCTTTGTTTGATGATGCTGGTCCTGTTAATTATATGCTTATGAATTCAGGTATTCTGAAAGAACCTTTTCGGTTTACGTCCGATGTTTGGGCAAACCGAGGCTTAGTAGCAGGAATGAATTTTCTTATGTGGTTTGGTAATACAACAATACTTTTGATGGCAGGTATGATGGGTATTGATACTTCATTATTTGAAGCTGCTGAAGTGGATGGAGCCAGATCATTTCAAATATTCAGATACATCACAATTCCTCGTTTGAGACCGATTCTACTTTATGTAGCGATAACTTCATTAATCGGTGGTATACAAATGTTTGATGTCCCACAGATTTTAACTAATGCTGCAGGTAATCCGGATAATACATCAACGACGTTGATTATGTTATTGAATAGGCATTTGTACAGTAAGAATTTAGGAATGGGCGGTGCTCTATCGGTTATATTATTTATTATTACAGCTGTTTTAAGTCTATTAGTTTATTTTAAGTTTACGAAAAATGAAGATTAAGGAGGATTACATGAATAACAAGAAGAATAAAGGAAGCGCCGGATTGAGTTTTTACCGTATCATTTGTTATATTGTTTTGGTTTTTTTAACCATTCTGTGTCTATTCTCCTTTTACATATTATTGGTTAACAGCTCAAGAGCACATGTAGAAATAATGAAAGGTTTTTCCATTGTCCCAGGAAATTTTTTCCTTAATAATTTTAATGCTTTAATACACGATCCAAATTTACCTGTCGTTTCATCTCTGATTAACAGTCTTGTTATTGCAGCAAGTACTGCAATACTGACTACATATTTTTCTTCCTTAACTGCATACGCGATTCATGCTTATCATTTTAAAGGTAAAAAAGCGGTATTTACATTCATATTAATGATCATGATGGTGCCAACACAGGTAACAGCTTTAGGTTTTGTTGAATTAATGAGAGATATGCATTTAATGAATAATTTTATCCCTTTGATTGTTCCCGGTATTGCGGCTCCTATCGTATTCTTCTTTATGAAGCAGTATATGGATAGTTCACTTCCAATTGAAATTATTGAAGCTGCAAGAATCGATGGTTCTTCAGAATTTAGAGCATTTAATAAAATTGTGATACCGATTATGAAGCCTGCCATTGCAGTTCAGATGATTTTCTCATTTACTGCTTCCTGGAATAATTACTTTACCCCAAGCTTACTTCTTAATGAGAAGAATATGAAGACATTACCTATCTTAATCGCACAAATAAGAAGTGCAGATTTCTTAAAGTTTAACTGGGGAGAGGTATATATGGCAATTGTTATATCTATCCTCCCTATATTAATTGTATACTTCATTTTATCCAAACATATTGTTCAGGGTATTGCAATTGGTAGTGTTAAAGGTTAAGTATAATGATATAAGTGTTGATTAATACATTAAAATTAATACCAATCTTATAATAGAAGGCATTTCTATGCTAAAATATTATATTTTAGCATAGCAGATGCCTTTTTTGTGTATGCTCAACCCCGACATCGTATATATAGTTTCTAAAATGTGGTTAAATAGTAATTAATACTACATAAAATAGAAAAATATACTACAACATATTGACATCTAATCCTTATATAATATATAATGTATTTAGCCGGTGGAAGCACCGGATTAATATTAAGTAAATAGTTTGACTATCAAAATAAATTTATTGCAAATTTATTTTTGGATATCAGCTTATGAAATTAAAAATCAAGCATTTGTTATTAATTAAAAACTAAGCATTTATTATTGATTAAATATTAAGGATATAAGGAGATGGTAGTATATGAAGATGAAGCCATTAATCATAGGTGATTTAATCGCTCGAATACCAATCATTCAAGGTGGAATGGGTGTCGGAGTCAGCAGATCAAAGCTTGCAGGAGCGGTAGCCAGAGAAGGTGGGATTGGAATATTATCTACAGCACAGATTGGATATGATGAACCTGATTTTGATAAGCATCAGATTGATACTAATTTGAAGGCAATCAAAAAACACCTGAATCTTGCAAAAGAGTCTTCTGATGGAGGAATTGTTGGTGTTAATATTATGGTAGCTACGAAACAATATGATAGATATGTAAAAGCTGCCTGTGAAGGAGGTGCCGATGTTATTATATCAGGAGCCGGACTTCCTGTTTCTTTACCCGAATTTGTGAAAGGTTTTAAAACAAAGATAGCGCCTATTGTATCTAGCATCAAGGCAATCTCAGTGATTTTAAAGATGTGGGATAGAAAATATAAAACCACAGCAGATTTTATTGTGATTGAAGGACCTCTTGCTGGGGGACACCTTGGCTTTTCCAAAGAACAGCTTGATCATATAGAAGAGCTTGATTATGATTCTGAGATAAAAGGAATAATAGAATTTAAAAAAGAATATGAAGAGAAGTATAATAAGACGATTCCGGTTGTAGTTGCTGGTGGTATCTTTGATCAGGAGGATATAAAGCATGCTATGGAGCTAGGTGCTGATGGGGTTCAGATATCAACACGATTTGTTGCAACGCAAGAATGTGACGCAAGTCAGGAATATAAAAATGCATATATTAACGCAAAAAAAGATGATGTCAAGATAGTAATCAGCCCCGTTGGAATGCCGGGACGTGCCATAATGAATCCATTTTTAAAAGCTGTCGGCGAAAAGAAAACGGCTATAACAAAGTGCTTCAACTGTCTGGAGCATTGTAATCCGAAAGAAACTCCATATTGTATTACGAAAGCACTAATTAATGCGGTGGAAGGAAATCTAAAGGAAGGCCTTATATTTTGTGGTGAGAATGTTCATAGAATACATGAGATGACAACGGTAAAAGAATTATTTGCAGAGCTAGTATTTTAGAATTATTATTGCGGCTTGGTATATTAGAAAATATGGCATGTTTACCGTATATGCAAAAAAGTGATATATCTAATGTTGAGAAATTCTATTAGACATTAGGAAACTGATATAGGAAGGAGCTTCGGCTCCTTTTTTCTTTCACCATCTTCCAGGAAATTAAAATTTAAAAAATGGTTATAAATTCAAAATATACCAATCTTATTTTAACAACTATATTGGTTTTAATCTTACGGATTTTTATATAATAAAGAATAGTAGATTTAAGTAATAAAGTGATAGCCTACGGAAGCTGTCTAATATTCATACACCGTTTTCATTATATGTGGTGCTGAGTAAGTCGGCTTGAGCCTTTGATACTCAAATCTAGTATTTGATATCTTACTTTATTAAAAATAAATTTGAACGAATAAACTAAATCGTCATTATTATCACAAAATCAATGTGAATAAAAGTAATAAATAATACGAAAAGTCTAGTAATATGCTTCAAATAATGATATTATAATCGTTTATATAAATCCATTAATCTTTTTGATATCTATGTAATTGAATATAACGAAATACCATACTTTATTACATGATTCGGATTGAAAAGGTACTTTATTTTTATAACAAAGGAACGATACAGATTAAAGCTTGAGGAGATTACTATGGAAAAAAGAAGGTACGGATTATTTACAGCTATAACAATGATTACAGGTATTGTTATAGGATCGGGTATATTTTTTAAGGCTGATAATGTACTTGAATATACGAAGGGAAATGTACTATTAGGAATTATTATTTTTTTTGTAGCTGCGATTGCAATTGTTTTTGGATGTCTAACGATATCACAATTAGCAAATCTGACGGATAAACCGGGTGGTTTAGTTGCTTATACTGAAGAATTTGTTGGTATAGGAATCTCCTGTGCTTTTGGATGGTTTCAGACATTTCTTTATTTGCCGACGTTAGCAGCGGTTGTTTCCTGGGTTACCGGTATCTATATTTGCCAGCTGTTCGGTATTGGATTTACATTGGAAACTACGATAATTATTGGTTTTATTTGTCTGACTGCATTATTTGTAATTAATACACTCTCAGCTAAGCTGGGCGGGATTTTACAAAATACATCAATGATTATTAAATTAATACCTTTAATTATTATTGCAGTTGCAGGATTGCTTTTAGGGCATCCGGGTAAAATACTAGTAAATGATGTGAGTAATTTTAAAAGTGCAACTACCAGTTGGGGGTGGCTTGCAGCCTTTGCTCCGATTGCATTTTCCTTCGATGGATGGATAGTATCAACAACAATTTGTAACGAAATCAAAAACAGTAAAAGGAATCTTCCGATTGCCCTGACGGTTTCACCACTTATTATTTTATTTGCATATGTTTCATATTTTATAGGAATTACTTCACTTATTAATCCAGAGATGATAATGAAACAAGGGGATGCATCGGTATTCAATGCAGCAAATATGTTATTTGGAAGTATTGGTGCAAAATTAATTCTTGTTTTTGTTGTAATTTCTGTACTTGGAACAGTTAATGGAATTACGCTTGGATTTATTAGAATGCCTTATTCATTGGCACTTAGAAATATGATACCAGGAAGTAAATATATTAAAAAAGAGAATGAAGGTTTGAAGGGAATGCCTTTTAATTCGGCAATTCTTTCCTATGTATTATCTGTTATCTGGATGCTAATCCACTATATTACGCAAAAGTTTGGTATGAGAGGTGATGTCTCGGAGATCGCGATTGGTGTCAGCTATCTGAATTATATCGTTCTTTATATTGCAGTAATGAGACAAGCTAAGCTGGGTAAGATAAAAGGGAAAGTAAAAGGATATTTGATACCGATTCTTGCTTGTGTAGGTTCCTTTGTCATATTGTCGGGCAGTATCACACATCCACTTTTTATTTATTATTTTCTAATTTGTTTTATCATTATTTTTTCCGGAGGATTATATTATATAAAAAACAAAGAACATATATTATAAACATAATTTCCAAATAAGAATATTTCGTTTCAATGGCGTGCCACTCCGTTACAACGGATTAATAACGCTATTAAACTGAAATATGAATTTACATTAAAATGTAAAGTAAAGCAGATAAAATCAGCATGTAATATCAATTAGAAGCCATTAGTTTTGATATTTTTTATTCGAGAATGTTAAGTAAACCAATTCGCTTATGATTTTTAAGGTTAGTTTGGGACAGAAAAAAGGCATATAAAAATAAACAATTGAATGTTTCTTTCAATTGTTTTGGAGTTGAAGCAAGATGTTTGCTTTATAAGTCCTATCTTTACCATATGAAAAAGACATTAGTGAATTCCAACTTTACATTGAAGTAGAATAATAATATCAGAATTAATGGTTTCTTTAATTTCTCATCTTTGAGGCTTACACCATTCTTTCTATTAATAATTCATGTTCTTATGTAATAGATATTTGAAAAAAGGGAAACAATTTTACAGAGTAAATATTAGAACAAAGGATTCATATTCAGCTGATATTTGCGATAACAAATTATGAAAATGGAGGTAAGATCATGCTTATTAATAAGAAAGATAATTTCCAGGGAAAGAACAATAAAAGACTTAACACACAAAGACCGACCAATAGTGAAGGTTTAGCAGCGTGGCAGAACTCGGAAAGTAACTATGATGTGGATCAGGTAAATATACCCTCCATTGATAATGTCATAGATGCTAAGGACTGGGTAGATAACGGAAGTAAGTTATAAGGAGGCAAATATGTCGAAAATTCAAATGACGGTGGATGGAAATACAGCCGCAGCTTATGCTGCCTATGCATTTACGGAAGTAGCTGCGATTTATCCTATTACACCTTCTTCAGGTATGGCTGAGTCTACAGATGAATGGGCTGCAAACGGAAGAAAAAACATCTTTGGGCAGGAGGTCAATGTAGTTGAGATGCAATCAGAAGCCGGGGCATCAGGAGCCTTTCACGGTTCATTACAAGCAGGAGCGTTGACAACTACCTTTACTGCATCTCAAGGATTATTATTAATGATACCCAATATGTATAAAGCTGCTGGTGAACTGCTGCCAGGTGTTATTCACGTCAGTGCGAGAGCAATTGCAACACATGCTTTAAATATTTTTGGAGATCATCAGGATGTTATGGCTACCAGGCAGACTGGCTGTGCAATGCTGGCTTCCGGATCTGTTCAGGAGGTTGCGGATCTGGCTCCAGTAGCACATTTATCAGCAATAAAAGGAAGGCTTCCTTTTGTTCATTTTTTTGATGGTTTTAGAACTTCTCATGAGGTTCAAAAGATTGAAACACTGGAATACAGAGATTATTCCGAAATGGTTGATATGCAGGCGGTAAAGGAATTCCGTGACCGTTCACTGTCTCCGAATCATCCTGTAATCCGCGGTACTGCACAGAATTCGGATATTTATTTTCAGGGAAGAGAAGCATCCAATCCCTTTTATTACGATATCGTGCCGATTGTAGAAGACTACATGAAGAAAATGGGAGAACGTACGGGAAGGACCTATGGGTTATTTGATTATTACGGCGCTAGTGATGCCGAGTTTGTAATTGTAGCCATGGGGTCAGTAACTCAGACAATAGAGCAGACTATCGATTATTTAAATAATCTGGGCGAGAAATATGGTGTGGTTAAGGTGCATTTATATCGGCCATTCTCGATGGATCATTTTGTAAAATGTATGCCAAGATCAGTTAAGAAGGTTGCAGTGCTTGATCGAACCAAAGAACCCGGTGCCATTGGAGAACCCCTTTTCTTGGATGTATGTTCCTGCTTTATGGATAAGGAAAATCCTCCGGAAATATATGGTGGACGTTACGGACTTGGTTCAAAGGATACTACACCAGGTCAAATTGCAGCGGTATTTAATAATTTAAAAGAAGATAAGGTAAAGAACGGATTTACGATTGGTATTAACGATGATGTTACGAAAACTTCTCTTCAACCGGTCAAGGATTTACAGGTAGAACCTGAAGATATGGTATCCTGTCAGATCTGGGGCCTTGGTTCTGATGGTACGGTTGGCGCGAATAAGCAAGCAATTAAAATTATCGGTGAACATTCTGATCTTAAGGTTCAGGCATATTTTGATTATGATTCAAAAAAATCAGGTGGTTTAACCGTATCACATCTGAGGTTTGGTAAGGACCCGATTAGGTCCACTTATCTGGTTTCCCATGCAAATTATGTCGCCTGCCATAATCAGTCCTATATTCATAAATACGATCTTCTTCAAAGTATTAAAAAAGGCGGCGTATTTGTCCTTAATACCCAATGGGAGGGTGAAGAGCTCGAACTACATCTTCCGAATATTATGAAAAAGCAGATTGCAGAAAAAGAAGTTAGATTCTATACCATCAATGCAATTGGAATAGCAGAAAAGATTGGTCTTGGTAATAGAATAAACATGATCATGCAGGGAGCATTCTTCAAACTTACCAATATACTGCCGGAAGATGTATTTGTGAAAGAACTGAAGGCCGGTATAAATAAAATGTATGGTAAAAAAGGTGAAAAGGTTGTTACTATGAACCAGGAGGCTGTGGATCAGGGAATCAAATCAATCAAAAAGGTTTCTGTACCGAAGGACTGGCTCAAACTGGAGATAGAGAAGACAACGAATGAAGAGGAACCGAAGTTTATCAGGGAAATTATGCGCCCTATGTCTGAAATGAAGGGCGGAGATTTACCGGTCAGTGCATTTAATGGAATTCAGGATGGTACCTTCCCAGCTGGAACAACAGCATATGAAAAACGTGGTATTGCAGTGAATGTTCCGGAATGGATTGAAGAACGCTGTATCCAATGTAATCAGTGCTCTTATGTCTGCCCCCATGCTGTAATACGGCCTTTCCTGTTAAATGACGAAGAACTGGAGAAAGCACCGGAAACATTTGTAACAAAGAAAGCTGTCGGAAAGAATTTAGAAGGACTTCAATATAAAATACAGATTAGTCCGATGGACTGTACTGGCTGCGGTAACTGTGCAGATGTCTGCCCGGCAAAGGGAAAAGCTTTAATTATGGAACCTATCGGAACACAGGTACCTAAGGAAATCGAAAACTGGAAATTTGCAGTTGAAAATGTCAGTTTTAAAGAAAATATTTCTTACGGTCAAATTTATAAAGACAGTCAATTTAAAGCACCTTTAATAGAATTTTCTGGTGCCTGTGCAGGTTGTGGGGAAACTCCTTATATAAAACTTCTGACTCAGTTATTTGGAGAACGTATGATGATTGCCAATGCCACGGGATGTTCTTCTATCTGGGGTGCATCTGCACCAAGTACTGCATATACGATTAATCGTGAAGGAAAGGGACCATCTTGGGCAAACTCCTTATTTGAAGATAACGCAGAGTTTGGATTTGGTATGTATCTGGCGGTAAAGCAGCTAAGAGATAAGCTCGAGGATAATATGCGTAAGCTGAACGGTATGAATGTGGAAGAGAGAGTGAAGGAAGCCTTCCATGACTGGATTCACTATAAAGAGGATGGAAAGTCTTCGGAAGAAGCCAGCAAAAAGGTAGTAGATGTTCTAGAAGAATTCACCTCAACGGATACTGAAATTCAGCTAATAGTTAATGAAATCAAGGAAAAAAGAGATTATCTGGTGAAACGCTCAATCTGGATGCTCGGAGGTGACGGATGGGCATACGATATCGGATATGGTGGTCTGGATCATGTCATGGCTTCCGGTGAAGATGTGAATATCTTGGTTTTCGATACCGAGGTTTATTCCAATACCGGCGGACAGGCATCAAAGTCAACGCCAACAGCAGCTATTGCTAAATTCGCAGCTTCCGGTAAGAAACAAGGTAAGAAGGATCTTGGTCGTATGATGATGACTTATGGCAATGTGTATGTTGCACAGGTTGGTATTAATGCAGATAATACACAGCTTATTAAAGCTTTCCGGGAAGCAGAAGAATATCATGGGCCTTCTATCGTAATCGCATATGCACCCTGTATCAACCATGGAATTAAGGAAGGTATGGGTAGAAGTATGGCTACGATTAAGAAAGCGGTTGCCTGCGGATATTGGCATCTGTACCGGTATAATCCGGAGCTGAAAGATGATGGAAAGAATCCATTTATCTTAGATTCGAAAGAGCCTACCGAAAGCTTTCGTGATTTTATCATGAATCAGGTTCGTTATAGTTCTCTCGAAAAAGCATTTCCGGAACAAGCAGAAAAGCTATTTAAAACGGCTGAATTATATGCTAAGGAGAAATATGAAATCTATAAACAGATGGCAGAGGCTGCACCGATAGATATTAAAGTAGACTGGACGACAGTATAATATTTGAACCCTGAAATGAAGTATCATGACAAAACATGACTTCAATTCAGGGTTCTTTTTTAGATTGAACCTTAAAAAGTCTGATTGGATTTATATTGGATTCATATCTATCGGCTGTATAACAGTTTTAGGGCAGATCTTATTGGAATTAACAATGATAATAATATCTACAATCTCATAGCATTATTGGGAGCTTTTATTATTCAGGGTTCAGTGGTAGAAATCCTATTAAGGAAATGGTAATTCCAACCACTTGTACTATTATTTACATAAAATAAATTGAAATATTCTGCTCGTAAGCATGCTATACTTCTGATATAATAAAGGTGTCAAATATTATCATTTCTGCGGTCATTTTTTGTTGTGCTAAGAAGGGTGGCGTTACAGGATAGAAAAAATACTTAAGGCTATTGTGAAGAGAACAAAAGTGGAAGATATTCAGATAATATATCATCTGATATTTAAGAATGCATTATATAGTTTCGAAAGTTACATTGAAGGCAGTGAAGATCGAATTAATTATTGTTATATAGAAAATTTTACAGAAGATGAAGAAGAAGCTAATATTTTTCTAAAACTGATGACGAATGGGAAAGTGTTTCCGGTACATATTAAAGATTTAGTGGAAGATTATTTTGTAAAGTAATACATATGATTAATATCGAGTACTTAAGGTTATGACTGCATAATGAAGGTGACTTAAAATAGGCTGACTCTAAATGCCCATAATACCCCGGATAAACAAAACGAGGTACGGTAAGGGGTGTTTGGAGAAGCCTTTTTTAATGCATTCAATTTTAACAGGTAAAACATGACTTTATGAATAAAAAAACCTTCTTTTTGTAAGAATAGGATTATTGAATAATTCATTAATGAAATAATTAATAAACTTGATTAGATAATTAAATTAGATAATTAAAAATTTTAAAAATTTTATATATAATTAAATTTGAAATTACAATCTAGTTCACATAAAATTTAGGATTAATTAGTAAATAAATTAAGTTTCTTAAGCTGAATCTTCTGCAGAATGGAGAAAATATGGAACAGGTTATTAATTCTCAGGCAATAAAAGAGTTATTTTCAAAAAGCGTTGATGTAACGATTCGTCCTATTAAGATAAATCAAAATGATATTACCTTTCACATATTCTGTGTGGATGGGATGATTGATTCCCTTGAAACGGATCAGGCAATCCTACAATCGATTCGTAGTGATCAGTATATCCATCAGTATAAGACAGAAAAAGAAGTCATGGATTATCTACTAAGCGGTGGTGCTTACCATGTTTTTACATCGGAAGAAAGTGATTATCAGTTATTGTTAAAAAAAGTCATGAGCGGAAATCTTGCCTTAATTTTTGACGGAGAACAAAAAGCTATTGTATATGATGTCAGAAAATTTGATAAACGTTCTATCTCCGAGCCAACGGAAGAAGGTGTCATGAAGGGCGCCAAGGATTCCTTTGTTGAAGCTATACGAAGCAATACGGCTCAGATACGTAAACGGATTCATTCGGAGTATCTTGTAATCGAAAGCCTGACAGCAGGAAAGGTATCTAAGACTGACCTAGCACTCTGTTATATCAGTAATATTGCTAATATGGATACCGTGAATAAAATCCGCGAAAAAATTCAGGCAATTGATATTGATAATATTTCAACTCCGGCCTTTATTGAAGAATATTTAATGGAAAATCCGAAAAGTCTTTTTCCGCAGATTATGTATACACAAAGGCCGGACAGAATTTCTGCTAATCTTACGGATGGCAGGGTTGCTTTGATTGTGGATGGCATTCCATTTGTTTATCTGCTGCCATGTCAATTAGTGATGTTAATGCAGTCTCCGGAGGATTATGCAAGTCATTATATCATTGGTTCTTCGCTTCGTGTTATCCGTTATCTGGCGATGATCGTAACTTTATTCTTACCTGCATTTTATATTGCTGCAACTACTTATCAGAATCAGATGTTACCGGTAAAATTGGCGTTATCAACGCAGGCAGCAAAGCAGAATGTACCATTTTCGTCCTCAACAGAGGTATTGGGATTATTAATAGCCTTTGAAATATTAATAGAAGCAGGACTGCGATTGCCAAAGACCGTTGGTACTGCAATGTCGATTCTTGGTGGTCTGGTTGTAGGACAATCTGCTGTCACTGCCAATTTAGTATCACCTCTTGTAGTAGTAGTGGTAGCTTTAGCGGGTATAGCCGGATTTGTCATGCCGAATCAGGATTTAAGCAGCGGTATCCGTGTAATCAGATTTGTATTTGCGCTATTAGCGGCGGTGGGTGGTTTTTTAGGTCTGGTAGTAGGTTTGATTGTATTATTAACTCATTTATGTAGCATGGATAATTATGGAGTGGCCTATCTGTCACCGTTTGTAGATATAGATGAAAGTAATCATAAGGATACTATATTTAGATTTCCGATCCGGTATTTCAATAAACGTTCCCCCAAAATTGCTCCTAAAAATCGCATTAAACAAAAATAAGTTGGAAATGAATTCAAATGATACTGTAAGCTAACAGGTTCTGTGCCAGCGTAATCCTTGATATAAACTAAGATACGTTAAAAATCATGCGTCGGATGGTGAAATTTATGAAAAAACTATTGCTATTATTACTGCCTTTTTTGTTGTTGTGTGGCTGTACCCATGATTTCAGCAGAAAAGAAATTGATGAGATTGATCTGGTACTTGTTTTGGGAATTGATTATTCTGACGGTCAGTACACCATTAGTGCGCTCTACAATTCCGGAGGTGGTTCCGATCCTGAGAAGGGTGGAAGCTCGGATAAAGAAAAGGTTGCTGAGGGAATCGGAAAGACAGCATATAAAGCATTAGAGGATTTGAAATTAAAAAATAAGAAATCCATCTCACTAGCCCAGACAGGAGCATTTTTAATCGGTTCCGGTGCAGCGCAGCAGGGAATCAGGGAAAGCATTGATTTTTTATCCAGAGATGAAACCATAAAAATGGAAGGCTTAATCTATGTGGTGAAAGATATGAGTGCATCAGATTTTATTAAGAAAGGTACTGAAAATAAGCAGACAATTCATGAGGATCTTGAGGCAATTAAGCAAAAACAGAAGGAAAACTTAACCAGAAATGATAATACAGTTGTAAATATATTGAATGATATGGATCAGACGATGTCGGCTGTTTTGGTTCCTTATCTGATTGCTGATAAATCAGGCTATGTAATCCAGGGCTATGCGGTATTTGATAAATTTAAATTATTGGATTATTTGGACCAGCAAACCTACGACGGAGTGAATTTTATTAAGAATATCATGAGAAGCTACCCAGTTTATCTAGAAGATAAGATAAGTCTGTTGATTTCTTATACAAAGACAAAGTTGAAGGCTGAGATTGAAAATAATGAGATTATAATTTCCGTTTATTTGAATTTTGAATCTTCGGTAAAGGAAATACTTACAGGCAAGGATATATTTACAGAAGAAGAACTGGCGAAACTAACCGACGAGCAAAATGCATATATTCAGAACATAATAGAGAAAGCAGTTGATTATTCAAGAACCAGGGGGTTGGATATATTTAACCTTGCACGTCTTATTGAAAATCAGAATTATTCAAAATGGAAGAATATCAAAAATGATTGGTCAAGTCGTATCAGTACGATTAAGTATGTGTATGATATTAAATCTAGGATATCAAAATCCTTTATTCTAAGCAGTTGAACCATGAAATTATAAATCATAATGAATTTAACTGTTTCCAATGAATTTAATTATTAACTCTAAGTATAAGAGAAAGAATATAGATATTTTTAACTTTAAAATAGTTTAGTAAAGTAAGTCATTTTACGAAGGAATGGAGGTAAATATGATATATGTTTTTTCAATTACTACAATTTATACTCTGATAAAAGAAAGAGATAAGCTCCTTAAGGAAAAGAGAAATCTAGTGTTATATCTGATTTTGTCAATCATGGGTATTGCTTTGGGTGTTGTATATCTGTTAAATCCGTATATACCAAGCCTTACAATGTACCTGGAAAAGTATTTGAAATAATTGGAGGTAGTAATGAACAGGGAAGTAACACTAAGGCAAGTAACCTTTATGTATTTATTTATCTCTATATCCTCAATTCTAAGACAGATACCGAATGCACTGGCTCTTGAAGCCGGAAAAAGCGGATATCTAAGCCCACTATGGTCGATTTTAGCTACAGTACCGCTTACTGCAATCGTAATATTATTAATTAAATCTTACCCGGGACTGAATTTTTATGAAATCATGGTACATCTGCTTGGTAAATTATTGTCAAAGATAATTATTTTTATTTATCTTTTGTGGATTTTACTGGGAATTACGGCTAAGGTAACAGCATATAGCTTAACGCTTCAATTTACCTTGATGCCTAAGAGTAGAGCAGATTTCTTCATGGTGATTCTTGCAATTCTGGTATTTTATGCTCTGCTACATGGAATTAAGACGATTTTCAGATTCTCGGAGCTTATCTTAACTACCATTTTGATATTATTTGCAATTATATTTATCTGTGCCATCGGACGGATCAGATCGGATTATTTGCTGCCGGTTTCCACGATTCATCTTACGAATACGATTTTTGCATCCAAACATGTAATTGCAGTCGGTGGAAATATAGTTATTGCATTATTTTTTGCAGATAAGTTCGGTATTTCAGTGACAAAAGAACAAATCAGAAAGCTGTGGTTTGGAATTATAACCTTCACTGTTTTGTCATTTATTATTACCCTATTTACATTTGGAATATCGGGCACCAGTTTAACAAAAAATCTTCCATTTCCGTTTTATATTGCAGTGAAGAGTATTTCTTTCTTCAATATTTTTGAACGTTTTGAAGTGCTGGTAACCCTAATTTGTGTGATTTCTGATTTTATTGCTATCTGCGTCTTTGCCATTCTTTTGTCTAGATGCTTTGTATGGTTGTTTAATCTGAAGGAAAGTGGTTTCCTCTATGTACCGTTAACTATTATTATATTTTATTTGACCTACTATATCAGCAGTACACAGTTTGAATTTAATTATTTATATAAGAATATTCTTGTAAACTTAAATCTGATCTTTGAATATGCAGTTCCATTTATACTGGCTTTCTTATGCCTTATCAAAAGAAAGAGTATTAAAAAACAGTATTGATTTAAGTATAAATCAGTTAGAAGATGATTGATATGATTGTAAATGAAGATCATAAACTCTGATAAAAGATCAATTATTCGTAAATCCGTATATCAAATTCATTGTCATCATATTTATGAGTGGCATGATTAATATAATGTTCTGCGATGGGATCAATAAATTGATATACCCTGCTGTACTCTTTGGTCTCCGGGTCTTTGACCGTCTCACTCCGGTTGCGGCTTAAAAATTGAATGATATCATAACAATCGACCCATATTTCATTATTACTTTCTTTTTGTGATTCATCAAAAATAAGCTGCAAGCCGAAATGAAGATGCGGTGTATTGATATTGTTAGCATTTTCCGAACTGCTATAACCGGTGCGTCCAAGATAGCCAATTACATCACCGGCTTGAACAATACTGCCTACTTTCAAAGCTTTGTTATATGGAAAGTTCTTGCGTAAATGTGCATAATAATAATATCGCTTCTTGTCAAAACTTCGTATACCGATTCTCCATCCGCCATATTGATTCCAACCAAGTGCTTCGATATAACCTGACTCGGCAGCAACCACCGGTGTCCCGGTCTGCCCCATCATATCATGACCAAGATGTTTCCTTTTAAATCCATAGCTTCTGGAAGCACCAAAGTCATCAAAATGACTGTAGGGATAGTTTTTTGCAATTGGCAGAAACACCTTTAATCCATATTTTTTTTCCCATCGTTTTCCACCAGGAGCTGTTTCATCAGCAACTTCTATTTTATAATTTCCTACCATACCACCAAGTACAGCTTCATAAGCTTCATAATAATAATTATAATACTTCATTTTCTCAGTTAATGATTGAATCGTTTCCTGTTTGCTTGTCAGTTTTTCAACTAGGGCATCCATGTCTTTTCTCTGATAATGTGAGAAATCTCCTCCATATTTACAGCCAAGGCATGCCAATAATTCAATCCAGTTGATTTTTACCTCTTTTGGCTGGGAATCTACATCATATTGATAAGCCTGATTAAGTGCAGAATCACAAATATCAAAGCTCACCCACTTGATGTATTTCTTGTCTGTGTCATACATAGAAGAGTAGATCGCTGCATCCTTATCAATGCCTTGTTTAATAAATATGGATGAAATAATTAATAACATAATTAATTCGCAGATAATAATATGCCAGGCTTTAGGCTTTGAAAGCATTATAAAAACATCCTTACCATTACAACTTGTAACATTTTATGTTTTTGTAATCAAATCTATGACCTTATCTAAGATGAAAGTTTTAATTATGCATTAACCTTTTGTGTATTATCATATTTTCATAATAGCGCTGAGCTAGTGAGTGTGCATCAGTGTCCATTCGACTGAGGCTGTCTAATTCTCACGCATCTTTTCATTATATGTGGAGCTGAATAAATCACCGTGAGAATTTGACACCCAAACGAATCTCATTATTATATAAAAAATATCTATTCAAAAATATCACGAAGCATTTTGCGGTGGAATTTCTTATATATATTTAATTTGTCCTTCGAACTGTCGTAGTTTGCAAGTATTACTTCTTTAATGTCTGTTATTCCGTTAGCCTTAAGCTGCTTATCAACCCATTTCTCATCCTTTCCGGTGCTTTTCAGATTATCATTCATAATTTTACCGTCTATTATGACGTTAGCCAAAGGAAGAGTCTGAGTTGGATTGAGATTTAGGTCTTGCGGAGTTGCTGGACGGTTTTGAACAACCGGTAGTACACTTACCTTTCCGTTTGTTTCAAGGTAAACAGTATGGACTTCACTAAGGTCATAGTAACCTGAAATACGGCATAGGGACAGAAATTCATCCATATCCATCTTAGCCTTAAGCAGGTTTTTCTCATAGACTTGACCATTCTGGTAGAGTAAGATAGGTTGACCTTCAAAAAATCTCCTTAAATAAATGGATTTACATGTAATATAGGAGATTAAAATTGTTAAGACTGCAAAAATCAGCATAGATATAAATGGCTCTAAGACACTGTCAGTAGACATTACAGCCATTTCTCCGGCAATTGATCCAAGAGCAATACTACTGACATAATCGAACATACTTAATTGTGACATTTCACGATTTCCCATTAGTTTCGTAAATACAAATAGAGAACCAAGGGATGCTAAGGATGAAAATACTATTTTGACGATATGCATATAAACCTCCTAAAAAAACTGTATCTATTTTCTTTTCTAATACAGATAGCATTTACAAATAACTTTAAAATATGAATTAAATTTTGAGGACAGACCAATGGGAAATTATAACTGAAACATTACATATGATTAATAACAAAAATCATACAAAAAATAACATATTTCAAGTGGTATAGGTTTACATTACCTATTATGCATAGTATAATACTAATGTGAAAAGTCACACAAAGAGGGGATGAGATAGCTTGTTGAAAATATACATATGTCCAAAATGTTTTAATTTTCGATTAGTATCTAGAAAGCCGGATGCTATTTGCTTTCATTGTGGGATGAAATTAGAGCAAAGCAGCCTTGATTATGGAACATATATGAATATGACAGAGAATGAACGCGATGAATTTCGCGAAAGCTATAAAAAGAGAATAATGGAATATCATAGAAAAATTAGTAGCTTAAATAATAATTTGAATTAAATACGGAAAAGATTTTGTTAAAAGTATTATAGAAATACTACGTACTTAATTATTATTTCAAGTTATATTGGAAAAGATATATAGTAAAATCATAACAAAAAAGAAAAAGCAGATTTTCTTAAAGTCGCTTTTTATTATTGTTAGGAGAATGAATGAAATAGAAAATCAAGAATTTTATACTAGGATGCGAAATATTACTTAAGCTTCTTATTAGCGGATTTATTTGTATTTCATATTTACAAGATATTTTCAGTTTGTTCTTGATAAATTTAATTACTAATATGAATGGAGAAAACATGATGGATAAACTGTATATTGTAATTCCGGCTTATAATGAAGAAGAGAATATAGATTCGGTAGCAAGAGAATGGCATGAGATTGTAAAGAATATTGGCGAAGATTCAAAACTAGTCATCATTAGTGATGGTTCAAAGGATAATACCTATGGGAAATTGTGTGACTTGAAAAAGGATTTAGCCCAATTAGAACCAATTACTAAGCCAAACGGGGGACACGGTGCAACCGTATTATACGGTTATCATTATGCTCTTAGTAAGGGTGCTGATTATATATTTCAGACAGATTCTGATGGACAAACTTTGCCATCGGAATTTGAACAGTTTTGGAAAATTAGAAAGAATTATCCTGTGATCATCGGATATCGTAATCATCGAAAAGATGGCTTTTCTAGAGTTTTTGTTACAAAAACATTAAAATTCATTCTTTGGTGCATTTTTCGTTTAAATATTACGGATGCCAACACACCTTTTCGTCTGATGCAAAGAGAAGTCTTGAATAAATATATCCAGAAAGTACCCAAGGATTTTAATTTATCCAATGTAATGTTAACGGTATTGTACCTACACAATAAAGAAAATGTTAAATTCATACCGATAACATTTAGGCCAAGACAGGGTGGAGTGAATTCAATAAATTTTAAAAAGATTACAAAAATAGGGAAACAAGCGGTAAAGGATTTCATGAAAATTAAGAAAAGCTTATAATTTTAAGGAAAAAACAGCCATAATACTTAATATAAAGTAAATAGCACGATAGGATGGATAGGGGTGATTAAACATTATTCCTATTTCTTTATATCTTGGATTCCTGAAAAATATAAAAAAACCAAAGAATTAGAAATAGGATGTAGTATTATTCAATGACCGCTTTAGCCGATCTTTTGGCATCCTAATCATATAATTAGTAGTAATAAAGTATATTAATTCCGATATGATGAAGAATATGGAGGTAACTGTATGATTAAAATCATGAGAAATAATGAAAATCAGTATAAGAACCTTATAAATGGAGAATGGATAGGAAGTAATGGCAATAATTATATTGTTATTAAATCTCCGATTGATGACACTGCAATTGGCAGTGTACCGGCTATGACAAAAGAAGAAGTTGATATGGCAATAGATACCGCAAAAAAAGCACAAATTAAATGGAGTAACGTTACCATAGATGAAAAAGCCGATATCATGAATAAGGCAGCTGATTTACTTCTCGAATATAAGGAAGAATTAGCAGAACTCTTAATGAAAGAGATTGCAAAAGATAGAAAGAGCAGCCATGCTGAAGTAGAGCGAACATCTGATTTTATTCGCTTCACTGCAGATACTGCGAAAAATATTTCCGGAGAGAGTATTCCGGGAGACAGTTTTCCTGGGGGTAAAAATAATAAGATTTCGATAGTTAGACGAGAACCACTAGGCGTTGTTTTGGCAATTTCTCCTTTTAACTATCCTGTGAATCTGGCGGCTTCTAAAATTGCACCCGGATTAATGGCAGGAAATTCAGTCGTATTTAAACCAGCTTCCCAAGGTAGTTTATGTGGTTTATATTTAGCAAGAATTTTTCAGGAAGCGGGCGTTCCGGCAGGTGTATTAAATACGGTAACCGGCAAGGGAAGTGAAATTGGTGATTATATTACCACACATAGAGGAATTAATTTTATTAATTTTACTGGAAGTACAGAAATTGGTACACATATTTCAAAAATAACAAGTATGGTTCCTTTACTAATGGAATTAGGCGGAAAAGATGCAGCAATTGTTTTAGATGATGCTGATCTTGATTTGGCTGCAAGTAATATTGTTGCAGGGGGATATTCTTATTCCGGACAGCGTTGTACAGCAGTAAAACGAATATTAGTCAGTGAAAATGTTGCAGATCGGATGATTGATAAAATCATTGCAAAGATAAAAACATTAACGATAGGAAATCCATTAGAAAAAGATGTTGATATCGTTCCCTTAATTAGTAAAAAAGCAGCTGATTTCGTCGTTGAATTAATGGAAGATGCAAAGCTTAAAGGTGCAAAACTATTAATCGGTGGAAAAAGAGATGGAAATTTGATTGAACCTACTTTGTTTGATAATGTAACAACTGATATGCGACTGGCCTGGGAAGAACCATTCGGTCCGGTTCTTCCGATTATACGTGTAAAAGATAAATATGAAGCAATCAAAATAGCAAATGCTTCTGAATACGGATTGCAAGCGGCTGTTTTTACGAATAATATCAATGACGCATTTTACATTGCGAACAAATTAGAGGTTGGTTCTGTTCAAGTAAATAATAAAACGGAGAGAGGACCGGATCATTTTCCTTTCTTAGGGGTAAAAGCTTCCGGAATAGGTACTCAGGGAATTCGCTATTCCATTGAAGCTATGTCTAGACCAAAGGCTACTGTCATAAATTTATATCATCAGGATTAGAATAAGTATTCATAACCTGAAGATTCTCTGTATCAAGCTCCTGATATATATTACTGTAAAGTCTCTAAGCATATGATGATAAAACAAAGCTAATTAATATTAATAAGTATTTATTAGTATTAATTAGTATTGAAATAATTACGTTATTATGCTACTATGGTAAAGTGATAATTATAAAAAGTGAAAGTTGGGATGAAACCCAAAATCAGGAGGAGAAAATTTGATGAAAAGAATAATCAGCTTACTATTGATAACTATGATGGTACTAAGCTTAGCAGCTTGTAAAAAGAATGAAAAAACATTCGTTCTTGGTCTTGATGATACCTTTGCGCCGATGGGCTTCCGTGATGATAATAATAAGATCGTAGGTTTTGATATTGATCTTGCTCAGGCGGTATGTGATAAACTCGGCTATAAATTAAAATTGCAAACAATAGATTGGAATGCGAAGGAACAGGAATTAAATACAAAAAATATTGATTGTATCTGGAATGGTTTTTCCATTACTGATGAAAATAAGAAAAAATTCTTAATGACACCTGCTTATATGAAAAATGAGATTTCATTGGTAATTAAAAAAGACAGTACGATTACATCAAACGCTGATATGAATGGGAAATCTCTGGCAGTTCAGGCCGGATCTTCAGCAGAAGAGACATTAAACAAGGATGAAAATAAGGCATTTAAAGATTCTTTAGGCAAGATAAATCCTTTCGGTACATATGCAATAGCGATGCAGGATGTAGATACCGGCAACTCAGACGCAGTTTTAATGGATTCTATCATGGCAAATTATATGATTAAAGAACAGGGTAAGGACTTTAAAGTTTTAAATGATTCCTTGCTTGAAGATGAATATGGTATCGGGTTCCGTAAAGACGACCAGAAGCTTTGTGATGCTGTATGGAATGCTTTAAAAGAGCTTAAGAAAGATGGAAAAGTCGCTGAGATATCTAAAAAGTGGTTTGGATCAGATATTACTATGATTGAATAATCATCAAGACATGAAAGCTATCATAAATAAGCGAATAATTTTATAATAAGAAATGCCCTAAAACCATGAGATTTTAGGGCATTTTCATATACGTAACTTAGCCAATAACAATGGCTACATTAATTGTTAGATGAAATAGAAGTTAGAAGAAATAAACTTTCAATTATGTTATAAAATAGAATCAAAGGAATTTATACAACTTTCTTCTTTCTATATAAAACTAGTATGATAAGACCAAGAATGGAAGCTATTGTTACAGTTAGATATACCTGTTGGAAGCCTATATCTAAGGTTTCCTGAAATTCATTCATAATTGAAGCATCCATTTTGTCAATTTCTGATAGATAATTACTCTTAGCGGTATTAAATGCTTTTGGTATGGCATCATTAAGAGTATTCATTTTATTTATTGTATCTGTCATGTTATCTTTTGCGATTTGCATGGAAGCAATCTGTTTCTCCAAATCTTCCTTCGCTATTTTCAATTTCTTTATATAATTTTTGAGTTCATCTAATGTCTTTATGTTACTAAGTTCTGTTAATACATCCTTAGGCATCGTAGCTTTAGCCTGTTCAGGAATCATATTGAGAATGGAGAAAGAAGTACTTGGTATAGCTTTGGCTGGCATTTTTGAACCGGATGCAAGACCGGAAGTCATTGAACCGGATGCATGACCGGAAGTCATTGAACCGGCCGATGATGCAGGCATCTTAGTAATGATTCCTTCAAAGTTCTTAATTACTTCCTCCTGTGATTTTACTGCAGACTGCATCTTACCAATAGCGGAATCAATATCATCTAAGTTTCCATTCATTGCAGTAATTCCGCTTTCTAAGCCCCCTTGTATTTTAGATATAATATCGGGTGTCATTAAATCAAACATCTCAGAAGATAACTGTTTGACATTAGCCGTTATTGTTGTTACATCGGAGGTT
>JAEWMT010000071.1 GCA_023393095.1 Bacillota bacterium | reverse complement strand
TGATTATTATTGGGTTTGGACAAGGTGTTAGTCCATTAATCAGTTTTAGCTATGGAGCACAGGAAAAGGAATTAGCAAAAAGTTTAAGAAGAAAAACGAACTTTTATGTCTTAGGTGCAGGTATATTTGTAATTTCTGCCATGTCTATTTTATCAGGCTGGTATAGTGATATTTTTGTAAAAAGTGAAAATGTAAAAGGCATGATTCAATCAGGTTTGTTTATATTTATGATTTCCTTTCTGTTTTCTGGTATTAATACAATTACAACATTCTATTTCGCTTCAATTGGAAAAGCAAAAGAATCCGCAACGATATCTTCCTTACGGGGGCTGCTGATTTTATTAATCTGTATTTTTACATTGCCGGTTGTATTTGGTATGACTGGTGTATGGTTGGTTGCTCCAATAACAGAAGCCATTACAATACCAATCAGTATCTATTTTATAATAAAAAATGATTTAACAATAAAAACGAAAGAAAACAGTGTCATAGAAGAAAGGAGATCCGTGAATGTCACATCAAGATAAAATCATAATTAAGGGTTTGACACAGAACAATTTAAAGAACATTTCGCTGGAAATACCTAAGAAAAAGATAATTGTATTTACCGGTGTATCCGGTTCCGGAAAATCTAGCATTGTATTTGATACGATTGCTGCGGAATGTTGTAGGCAGATGAATGAGACCTACCCAGCTTTCATTCGTGGAAGGCTGCCGAAGCATGAAAAACCGAAATGTGATTTGATTCAAAATTTGTCTGCATCGGTTATTGTTGATCAGAGTCGTCTGGGAGGCAATGCACGTTCAACCGTAGGAACAATTACTGATTTGTATGCGATGATGCGTGTGCTTTTTTCTCGCATTGGGGAACCTTATGTTGGAACAGCATCCCACTTCTCTTTTAATGATCTGGCAGGAATGTGCCCAGAATGCTCTGGCCTTGGAAAAGTGACAGAAATAAATATGGATGCTATCCTTAGGAAAGGTGAAAGTCTGCGTAGTGGGATGATTGATCTTACAATGTATCAACCGGGGCATTGGTATTGGACACAGTATGCAAAGTCGGGGTTATTTGATCTTAATAAAAAGTTGCAGGATTATTCTGAAAAGGAAAGAAATCTGCTTTTTTATGGTGCTTATGAAAAAGGAGCAGAGCAAGTAAACAAAAAGATAGAGGGAATTTATAACCATCTAAACCGGATGCTGCTAAATAAGGATCGTTCCGATTCTTGTGGAGCTATTAGGAAACGTATTGATACACTTATTAAACAAAGGGAATGTCCTATTTGCCATGGAAACCGCTTGAATCTTGAAGCAAGATCCTGTTTTATAAATGGAAATAATATATCTGAACTTTGTAATATGGAGTTTTTGAAACTTCGAGATGTATTGCAAGGTATTACAGATGAAAGAGGACAGACCATTATAAATTCATTAGTAACATCTCTAAGTCGGATGATTGATATTGGACTTCCATACCTTAACATGAATCGGGAATCGGAGTCACTATCGGGCGGTGAGGCTCAACGACTAAAATTGGTACGTTATATGGGGAGTTCTTTGACGGATATGATTTATATTTTTGATGAGCCGAGTACAGGTATGCATCCAAGGGATGTTCATCGTATGACCAATCTACTTAAAGATTTACGAGACAAGGGAAATACAGTATTGGTCGTGGAGCATGATAAGGATGTGATAAATATAGCAGATGAAGTAATTGAAGTAGGACCATTGGCAGGCAAAAGCGGTGGACAAATTTTATTTCAGGGTAGCTATGAAAACTTGCTTGTGTCAGGCACGAAAACGGGTAATGCTATGAAACATATGATTTCCATTAAAAAAAATCCTCGTAAACTTGACGAGTTTTTGCCTATTAAAAACGCAATGCTTCATAATCTTAAAAATATATCGGTTGATATTCCACTTCATGTATTAACTGTAGTGACGGGAGTAGCCGGTTCTGGGAAGAGTACTTTAATTCGTGATGTATTTGCTAAACAGTATGAGAATCTCGTGGTGTTGGTAGATCAATCGCCCATCACTGCAACCGGGCGCTCCACGCCGTCAACATATTTAGGGTTTTTTGATGAAATCCGAAAGCTTATTGCCATAGAAAACGGCGTTGATACTTCCCTTTTTTCTTTTAACAGTAAAGGTGCCTGCCCTGTATGTGCTGGTAAAGGTGTCGTTGTAACTGAACTGGTATTTATGGATCCAGTTGTTACTATATGTGAAGCCTGTGAAGGAAAAAGATATAGTGAGGAAGCCTTATCTTACCAGTATAATGGGAAAAATATTGTAGAAATATTGGAACTGTCAGCAGAGGACGCACTTGAGTTCTTTCAAGGCAATCAAAAGATTGGCAAAGTTCTAAAAGCTATGATTGAAGTAGGATTATCTTATCTGTCTTTGGGGCAGCCGCTTTCCACTTTGTCTGGAGGCGAACGTCAAAGAGTAAAGCTTGCCAAAAATTTGTATAAAAAAGGTAACATTTACGTGTTAGATGAACCCACTACTGGTTTACATGCTTCTGATGTAGAAAATATCATGAAGCTATTGGATAACCTTGTAAAACGTGGGAATACAGTAGTTGTTATTGAACATAATCTGGATGTGATGAAGCAGGCTGATTATCTGATTGATATTGGACCGGATGGTGGTACTGCGGGTGGAGAAGTCGTATTTACAGGTACACCACAGGAAATGGCAGATGGTGCAGATACAATTACAGCAATCTATCTTCAAAAGTCATTAGTTTAGAAGGCTGAATATGGTTAAGAGCAGCACAATTCATTGTATCAGGAATCGTGCCATAATAAAAAAATTATGCTTGTCATAGATCTATATACTGTTAAGATGATTTATGATATTATATTGCCCTTTGGTATCATATGCCGTAGATAATATTGTCAACCGAATTCGATGAGGTTTTTTAGGACCGGCTTTGGAAAATACAAATTTAATGGTAAGTTAAGTATCATTCTTTCTAAGGTGATGATGTCTTAAAGATTTATTATCTGTTCAGAAAGCAAATGCTCAAAGTATGGAGGTATATTACTGAGTTTGGAAATTATAAGAATTGACTAGAAGAATACTAATATGCCCTGACTTACATTATTATAAGGCAGGGCATATCAGTGTTACTTTTATGTAAATAAGAATATGTTTTGGATGATTCCATATAAAGTATACTATTATGATTAAAATCTTGAATTATTATAATTGTATTTAATACTTGTTCCTATAACAACATCTTCGATTTTTTCGAGAATGAGCCAGTCATCCATGTTTTTCTGATGTACATAATCAAGTGGTTCAATTTCTTCCAAATTTTCAAATTCGACCAGACATAAACATTTTCGATGCCAGCGTTCTTTTTGATTTTCAGTAAGATTAAGCTTGCTCTGGTTATCTTCCAGTACTTTTGTTATTTCATCTTCTGATAACTTTATATAATTCTGTACATTACTCACGATAGCCTTAGCTGTTATTTGAAAGGAACTTCTTTTCATAAAATACAAAGTTTCACCATTAAAAACTCTGCTGTGAGGGATCTTTCTTCCGTTAGCACCTCTGATCACCATTTTCTTTGATCCACTCATTATTTTTTCAAGAACTTCCTCTTTATCATCACAGAATACTAGATGTACCATATCAATTCTCCTTTTTTGTAACCGGAATCCAGACCTCGTATTTCGCGTTTGTAGGATCTGTATTTAGATATCATAAACACTTTTCCGATTATCTTCCTCTCATTTGGTGCACAAAAAAGAGAGTATTTGGTTAAGTATATCATACTGTATAAAGGGAGTAAACACTGTCTCCAGTCGAATTCCGGCTAGGCTGAACTGTTACAATTGCAAATACCAAATTTTCCAATTGTGAAAAAAATTCTCGAAATTCATTATTTGTTATGCTATAATAGCTATACGTCTTTCTATATATTCAGTTGTTTACATACAAAATCATGGAATTAGGTGAATATATATGGAAAATAATGTGAAAAATTTAGTTGAAATCCTGCAAAGGAGGCAGTTATGTTAAATAATGATAGAATTAGACTGATGACGAAGCTGGCCCTTTATGAAGGTAAAGAAGGAAAAGAGGATATTCGTTTAAGTAAATATTATAAGATGGACTATGTAAGATATGAAATCATTAAATCGATTATATGTGCAACGATCGGTTATGCATTAATACTAGTACTTATAGTACTTTACAAATCAGAATATCTGATAGGGAAAGCTGTCACTCTGGATTACAAGGGGATTAACACGTATGTATTAGTAATTTATATTATGATTATTGCAGTATACGGTTTAAGTACAGCGGTAATAGCTTCGATGAAATATAATAAGTCACGAAAGAAACTGGGGAAATATTATAAGTTGTTAAAGCATTTGAATAAGCTTTATAACGAAGAAACGCCGGAAGCTTAAACTTGGGAGGAAATATGATATGATGCCACTTTTGGTATTTAGGGAACGGGTTCGTAATTTTTATCAAAGAAATGATATATACGTAATCCCGGCTGTTAAGTTTATATTTGCATTGATAGCATTTTTAGAGATAAACAGAGAAATCGGATACGACAAAAGACTTATGTCAATTCCAATTGTTTTGGCATTATCGTTAATCAGTGCATTGACACCATCCGCAGTTATGGTGCTGCTTGCATCCTTACTTGCAATAGCACATGTTTACTTTGTATCACCGTTTTTAGCCATAATCATAGTAATATTACTTATGATTATCTATTTACTGTTTGCAAGGTTTACGCCAAGACTAGGTTTTGTGCTATTAGCTTTTCCAATTTTATATTTCCTAAAAATACCATATGTAATTCCCTTACTACTTGGTATTGTTTGTACACCGGTAGCAATTATTCCTACGGCATGTGGAGTTGTTATTTATTTTATATTACAGGTTGTAAAAACAGCGGTTACTGTTCAAGTTAATTCCTCAGTCGAAGATATACTGAAGCAGTATACCAGCGTAATAAATGATCTTCTTGGCAATAAACCTATGATTATGGCAATTTTGATTTTTGCACTGATTTTGATGGTGGTGTATTACGTCAGAAGAATGAAATTTGACTATGCTTTTGAAGTATCAATTGCGGCAGGTGCCTTAACAAGTATTTTAGGATTTTTAATCAGTGATTTGATATTTGATCAGACAGATCAGATATTCAGCATGATATTAGGAACCATCGTTTCAGCAGGTATTGTCTATGTAATTCATTTCTTCAAACTTACGCTGGATTATTCTGGAGTGGAGCGTGTTCAGTTTGAGGATGATGTGTATTATTACTATGTTAAAGCAGTACCTAAGGTAACGGTAACAACTCCTCAAGTGAAGGTAAAACATATTAATACGAAAAAGGAAGGACAAGATTCGCCCAGCTCGGAGCTTCACAAACAGGAGAACATGCCGGAAGTGGAGGATGAAGAATCCGGTGATAAGTACCAGGATTATACGGACGATAATGTATAAATAACTTAGTTAATTGCGAAACTCTTAAATTGTAGATATTGTATACACAGCAAATACTGTTTCGGAGCGGAAGTTAAGCCCGAAGGAAGCGTTGGAGCGGAGAAATATGTATCTGCTGTGTATACAATTAAAAAGATTATATAGTTTCGCAATTACCTAAATAAACAAATTATCGCTAGGAGAGAAGGAATATGGAAAATATCAAAAACTTAATAGATGAATTCTGGACGATTCTGTATATTCCTAATAAGATTTGGCCGAGCGATATCATTGAAATATGTTTAATTGCTTTTATCATCTATCATTTGGTGAAATGGATCAAGAATACCAGAGCCTGGGCATTGGTGAAAGGTCTGGTTGTTATTATGGCTTTCTGGCTGGCTGCAAGAGTTCTTAATCTGAATGTCATAATGTGGCTTATTAAGAATACAATCAATGTTGGTATTATTGCCATTGTTATCATATTCCAGCCGGAATTTCGTAAGGCATTGGAACAACTTGGTCAGAAGAATCTGATGAGATCAATTATTACCTTTGATGATTCCAAGGATAAAAATGAAAAGTTTTCGGATCATACACTAAGCCAGATTGTACGTGCTACCTTTGAACTGGCACGTGCAAAGACGGGCGCTCTGATTGTTCTGGAACAGGAAACACCGCTTAAGGACTTTGAGAATACAGGTATTTATATCGACAGTCTGATCAGCAGTGAGTTGCTGATTAATATATTTGAACATAATACGCCACTGCATGACGGTGCCGTAATTCTTAGGGGCAACCGGATTTCTGCTGCAACCTGTTATTTGCCGCTATCGGATAACATGCAGCTTAGTAAGGACTTGGGAACCAGACACCGTGCAGGTATTGGAATCAGTGAGGTTTCTGACAGTCTTACTATCATTGTTTCTGAAGAGACAGGAAAAGTATCCGTTGCACAGGGAGGAAAGCTAGTCCGTAACGTGGATGGGGATTTCCTTAGAACAAAATTAATTACTGCTCAGAAAAAAACAAGTGATGTCAAGAGATTAAAATTATGGAAGGGAAGAATAAAGAATGAAAGAGAAGTTGACTAGAAACATCGGCCTTAAAATTCTATCTATTATTCTTGCCGTTCTCCTATGGCTTATTATAACCAATGTGATTGATCCGATTACTCAGAAGAATTTTTCTGATATTCAGGTTGATGTTCTGAATGGAGATAAAATATCTGCTTTGAATGAAGTATATGATATCATTGAAGGTGCAACAATAGATTTTACTGCAGCTGCTAAGAGGTCGATTATAGATGGACTTAATAGAAATGATTTCTATGTATCTGCCGATTTGTCAAAGCTCTCTGATCTAAATACGGTTACAATTAATATCAAGTACCTTGGATCAGATAGTGATAGAGTTAAAATTACAAGCGGTCTAAATCAGGTAATGAAGATAAATCTAGAAGATAAGATTACAAAACAATATAACGTAGAAGTGGAACAGACGGGTAAACTTGCTAAGGGTTACTATGTTTATGAAAAGAAGACAAATGCATTAATTAATATATCAGGACCGAAGAGTAAGATTGAGAAGATTGCAAGAGTTGTAGTTGACGTGGACGTTACGGGCTATACGAAATCTTTTGATTCCATGGAAGTGCCAAAGGTGTTAGATGCTAAGGGAAAAGAGATAGATCAGTCAAATCTGATTTTAAGTAATACCTATATAAGGGTAGATGTAAGTATCTATAAAACTAAGAAAATCGCGCTGACAATGGAGCCTATCGGGACTCCTGCAAATGGATATGTAGTGACTGGTTATGATAATGCACCGAAAGAAATTGAGATTGCAGCAGCTGATAGTATATTAAGCAGTATCAATGAATTAAAAGTTACACAAAAAGTTGATGGAGCAACCAGTAATATTGAAAAGGAAATTAATATTCAGGAACAGCTTACAGAGCAGTACCCAGGAGTTTACTTGGTAGACGATAATAAAAACACCACAATTAGTATAACAATCGAAAAGCCTGGAACAAAAGAAATTTCAATATTACCATCGGACATTAAAGTAAAGGATATACCGAGTTCGTTAAAATTGGAATATTTAACCACTGTACCAATAACCTTGAAGCTATCAGGACCGGCTGATGAGATAAAGGATTTATCAATTGAGGATATCGATCCATATATTGATCTTTCCAATTACTACAGCGGTACATATAGAGTTCACGTTAGTGCTGACTTAGCAGAAAATATAACTCTGGTAGAATCACCTATTTTAGATATTCTTTTAACAAAACAATAACTTATGACCCCCAAATTCGCAGTTTATACTCAGAATGGAGATTATTATGGTAAGTAGAAAGCTTGTAATCAATAATCCTGCCGGATTACATTTACGCCCAATCAGTGTACTATGCAATCGTTCTATTGAGTTTAAATCAACAATAACCATTAAAGCAGGTGACAAATCGGTAAATGCCAAAAGTGTGTTAGGAGTATTATCGGCCTGTGTAAAGCAGGGGGATGAAATTGAACTGCAATGTGATGGTTCTGACGAGGAAGAGGCTATTGAGATTTTAAGCAGCTTAATAGAGGATGGTCTAGGTGATGAGATAGTAAAAAAGTAGTTGCGAAATTAAATTCGTAATGCTATAATTTAGGGAATTCTTACTAAGGATGCGATATATTTACTATAGCCGACAGCTACATTACCAGTACTGCATTGTTCTGACGGTATGAGATTTTAGATTGTGCTAAAGCTATAATAATTATGAATAGATAGAAAGGATCTGGTTTGGTTGGGACTCGAGTAGATAATAAGGTATTATTCATTGTAAAACTGTACAGTGTGATATATCGACTCCGTAGTTAATATGAGATTGAAGAAAAGATGTAGTTAAAATCATATTAATAGGAGGAATACAGTATGTTAAATTATAAAAGATATCAAAGGAATCCAATAATTAACTTACCAGACAGACAGTGGCCGAATAAGCAGATTGAGAAAGCTCCGATCTGGTGTAGTGTGGATTTAAGAGATGGAAATCAAGCTTTAATCGAACCGATGGTGGTCGAAGAAAAGATTGAATTTTTTCAGTTATTAGTAAAACTCGGATTTAAAGAAATTGAAGTTGGTTTTCCATCAGCTTCTCAGATAGAATTTGATTTTTTAAGGCAGCTGGTTGACCGCAGGTTAATTCCGGAGGATGTAACAATTCAGGTATTAGTTCAATGCCGAGAGCATTTATTGAAAAGAACCTTTGAGGCTTTGGAAGGCGTTAAAAAAGCGGTAGTACACATTTATAATTCAACCTCAACTCTGCAGCGAGATGTAGTATTTCATATGTCAAGGGAAGAGATTAAGCAGATTGCTATAGAAGGAACTAAACTGGTCAAGGAATATACCAAGGATTTTCCGGGGGAAATAATTTTGGAATATTCACCGGAAAGCTTTACCGGAACCGAGGTAGAGTATGCTCTTGACGTATGTAGTGCAGTTCAGGAGGTGTGGCAGCCGACCATTGACAATAAAATAATCTTTAATCTACCTGCAACTGTTGAGATGAACACACCAAATGTTTATGCAGATCAGATTGAATGGATGAATCGCAACTTCAAAAACAGAGAAACCATTATTTTAAGTGTTCATCCTCATAATGACCGCGGTACAGGAATTGCGATTACTGAGTTGGCTTTACTTGCCGGAGCCGACAGAGTGGAAGGTACTCTGTTTGGAAATGGTGAGAGAACCGGTAATGTAGATATTTTAACTTTAGCTTATAATATGTTTTCTCAGGGGATTAATCCTGAATTAGAAATAGAAAATATAAATGATATTATTGAGAAATACGAGCGTCTTTGCAAAATGAAAGTGCATGAACGCCATCCATATGCAGGAAAGCTTGTATTCACTGCTTTCTCCGGTTCTCATCAGGATGCCATCAATAAGGGTGTCAAAGCGATGAATGAACGTGGAAGCGAGTTCTGGGCAGTACCTTATTTGCCCATTGACCCCGCGGATATCGGTAGACAGTATGAACCGATTGTTCGTATTAACAGTCAATCCGGTAAGGGCGGAGTAGCATTTATTATGGAGCAGTATTTTGGCTTCAAGCTGCCTAAGGCAATGCATAAGGACTTTGCCGATATAATCCAGAGATTGTCAGAGAAGCAGGGTGAGGTTTCTCCGGAACAGATCATGGAGGAATTTAAGGTCAACTATTTGGATAAGAAGGAACCGTTACATTTCATAAAATGTAAGATTGAAGATATCGGTGATCAGGATCAAGCGAATACAAATGCGTTGGTTGTTTATACAGAACATGGAGTAGAAAAGACCATAGAAGCGGTTGGTAACGGTCCACTTGATGCAGCATTAAAAGGATTGCAAAAGGAACTTAGTGTTAAGATTAAGATATTGGATTATTCCGAACACGCTTTAGGTGGCGGAGAGAATGCTCAGGCTGCTGCTTATATTCAGATGCTGAATCTGGATAATGGTAAAACAACCTTTGGCGTGGGCGTCAGCTCCAACATTACAAGAGCTTCCATCAGAGCAATTTTCAGTGCCTTGAACAAGCTTGAATTTAAATAAAAACAGGAAGATATATGGGGCTGTCTAAAATTCGACAGCCTCTTTTCTGAAAAAACTAGCTAAATTCCTATTAATTAATACTACAATCACCTTGTCATAGGTACCAGCCTATCTGCGCACCAGCTTGACGAGCCTGGTTATTAATGCTATAATTCCATTGCTATTGTTTTGGGAACATATTTCCAAAATATTGGAGGACAAAATATGAAAACGAGTATTATTATTCCATATCATAAGGGAGATAGTTATCTGCGAGATTGTTTAGAAAGCTTAAAAGAGCAGATAGACCAGGATATGGAAATTCTTCTCATTATTGATCATGCAGAGGAGAAAGAATTGGTAATATTGGGGGACTATGAGACGGAGTTACCCATCAAGGTTTATCGTTTAGACGGTAAAATCGGTGTAGCAGCAGCTAGAAATTTAGGAATTAGTAAGGCAACTGGAGATTATATATATTTCCTTGACAGTGATGATTATTTATACGGTAATACGATCGAAAAACTCATCCTTTCTGCACAGGAAAAGGATGATGATATCATATATGGCAAGAAAAAGTCTACCTGGTTTGGCCGAAGTGTCTTTCTCGTAAGAGAGCAGGATCAGGAATCAGATAATTCAGAAGAAGAAAACGATGCCAGTGATATAGATCCGGAAGAACTTAATACAAGTAATTCAGATACTTCTCACGATGATAATACGGATGGCGATCCCACGGAGGAGGACGGATCTTCAGAGGAAAAGGAACGTTTATCACGGGAAGCTCGATCAGAGTTAAAACGGCTGGAAGCTGAGGAGCGTAAGCATCAGGCATATCGGATTCTAATCACTAAGAGAAAAGGAATACGTAATATATCCGTACTTAATATATTATTCAAACGAAGTTTTCTGGAGAAGAATAAAGTTTATTTTTCGGAGAATTTAAAATATATGTCAGATGCACCATTTCTACTGGAAGCATTATCAAAGACAGATAAACTGTATTGGTGTCCGGACGCATATTATGTGAAAAGAAATCATAATGATCCGATTAATCTTCCCTCTTTAACTCAGGTGAAGGATCCGGATCGGTTTCATGAATATATTGTAGCTTATAACGATACGATTGGCAGAATCCAAGGGGATTCATTACTTAGGGATGTGTATGACAGAAAATATATTGCATATTATACGAAGACATATGCCCCTAAACTAAAGAGAAGTATCAGTGATATCTGGCGAGAGGAGAATTTCCTTCAAATCAGTGATATTATCAGTAAGGCAAGTCCGGAGGTTATTAAGTCGCTAAAAGGTTATAAAAAGCGTCTGATTTATGCATTAATTAATAGGGATATTAACAAATCGATTAAAATTGTTAAATTTCATCTTGGTGTACGTAAATTTAAATCAATTATTAAAAATAAGAGAGCATTAGCTAAATTTTTATATATACACTCTTTTATCAAGAAGCCAATGAGGGATAACTGGGTAATATTTGAGAGCTTTTTCGGTAAAAGTTATTCCGATAATCCAAAGTATGTGTATGAATATCTTGCCAAGAATTTTCCTGGACAGTATAAATTTATTTGGGTTATTGATAAAAAGGGGACGAAGATTCCCTATAAACATACGAAAGTTAAGCGTTTCGGTATCCGTTACGCATACTATCTGGCACGTTGTAAATATTATGTAATGAACGTAAGGCAGCCGGCATGGGTCAGAAAAAGAGAAGACAATATTATGCTTGAGACTTGGCACGGAACACCGCTAAAGAAATTAGCCTTTGATGTTGAGGATATCACTTCTGCATCACCAAAACATAAGCAAATAATGTACCAGAAGTCAAGAGACTGGGATTACTTAATTGCTGCTAATCAATTTTCTAGTGATATCTTCCGTAGATGTTTTTTGTTTGATAAAACAATGCTGGAAACAGGTTATCCAAGAAATGATATTCTTCATTATGAAAACCGGGATGAGATTGCACAGAGAATAAAAGAAAAGCTTAAAATTCCTAAGGATAAAAAAACAATTCTCTATGCTCCTACTTGGAGGGATGATGAGTATTATGAAAGTGGTAAGTATAAATTCTCATTAATGCTTGATCTTAAATTATTAAAAGAAAAACTTGGCAAGGACTATGTGATTTTACTACGTACGCATTATTATATCGCAGATTCCCTTGATATTACGGGAGTAGAGGATTTTGCCATTAATTTAAGTAAATACGATGATATATCTGAGATTTATCTGGTTTCCGATATCCTAATCACAGATTATTCTTCCGTATTCTTTGATTATGCTAATTTAAAGCGTCCGATGCTTTTCTTTACCTATGATCTGGAAAAGTATAGAGATGTATTACGAGGGTTCTATTTTGATTTTGAAAATGAAGTTCCCGGACCTTTGTTATATTCAACAGAGGAAATTATTGATGCCATTGGAAATATCGAACATTTGTCTAGTGAATATAGCCAAAGATACGATAAATTCTATCAGAGGTTTTGTGAATGGGAAGATGGACATGCTTCAGAAAAAGTGGTAAAATCAGTTTTTAAACGATAACATACAGATGCAATCGGTATATGCATGGAGGTAAATGTGAAGAGAGTTTGGAGTAATTTTAATAAGTACCGATTTTTATTAATTGAACTTATAAAGAAAGACATAAAGCTGAAGTACAGAAGATCATATCTGGGTATTTTATGGACGTTATTGGAGCCAATATTTACGACAATAGTTTTGTGGTTCGTTTTCTCTAAGATATTTGAACGAGGTGGAGAAAACTTTCCGGTATATATCCTAACTGGTAGATTGCTGTATACATTTTTTGCTAATTCAACGAAAGCAGCCATGAAGTCAATACGTAGTAATAGCGCAATGATTAAAAAGGTATATGTACCAAAGTACATCTATCCGTTATCATCGATCTTTTCAAATTTTGTAACATTTCTGATTTCAATGATTGTATTAGCTTTGGCAATGATCGTTTTTAAGGTGAATGTTACAGTTTATATTCTTCAGGCAATTGTACCATTATTCCTGGCCTTGGTTTTATCCACTGGTGTAGGTATGATTTTAGCAACTCTGGCTGTGTTTTTTAGAGATTTAGAATATCTGTGGAGCGTAATATTGATGATGGTTATGTACGGTTCCGCAATATTCTATGATGTAACCGATGATAAATTCGTACATGTGGGACGGGTGTTGAAAATAGGTAATCCCTTATTTGATGTTATTGTGAATTTCAGGGATGCAGTCTTTGGAAGACCATTAAGTATGGATTCATTATTAATCGCGGCCATATATAGCTTTGGTGCGTTGATTGTTGGAATCTTACTATTCTACCGTCAACAGGATAAATTTATATTAAATATTTAATTTTATTATAAGAAGAAATAGCTCTTATCATCAGGAGTCATGGCGCAATATTACGCCTTTGATCAAAGCTCTTAGCAGCTAAAGATAAATTATACTTTATGCAGTGCTGGAACGGAGGATTTTGTGGAAGATAAAGTATTAGTCGTTGATAACGTCAGTATGAAATTTAATCTGATGGAAAAGAAGGTTGATAACTTAAAAGAGTACTTTATAAAAATGTTAAAGAATGAGTTAAGATATCAGGAATTTTGGGCACTGCAGGATGTATCCTTCTCTTTGAAAAAAGGAGATAGGCTTGGAATCTTAGGATTAAACGGTGCAGGCAAAAGTACACTTCTTAAGATTATTGCAGGAGTATTAAAGTCCACAGAAGGAAAGGTTTCTTACAAAGGAAAGATTGTACCGTTATTGGAGCTCGGAGCAGGGTTTGACCAACAATATACCGGAGCAGAGAATATATACCTATACGGTGCGGTACTTGGTTATACAAAGGAATTTATCAAGGAGAAATACGATGAAATTGTAGCTTTTTCAGAGCTGGGAGATTTTATCAATGTACCGGTAAAGAATTATTCCTCGGGTATGAAAGCACGACTTGGATTTTCTATTGCTACAATTGTGGAGCCAGATATCTTAATCCTGGACGAGGTACTTTCTGTCGGAGATGCAAAATTTAGGAAAAAGAGTGAGAAAAAGATTATGTCCATGTTTGACAATGGTGTAACCGTATTGTTTGTATCTCATTCCTTAGAGCAGGTAAACCGTTTATGTAATTGTGCTATATTGTTGGAAAAAGGCAAGCTGATTTCAAAAGGTAAGATAGAGGATGTCAGCGCTGTTTATCAAGCTAAGATTAATGATAATAATTAGATACAATTAACAGAGGTACAACCTCTATAAAAAAGGAGATAGAACTGAAATGAAAAAAGTTATAACCTATGGAACATATGATTTATTACATGTCGGTCATATTAATCTGCTTAGAAGAGCAAAAGAGCTTGGGGATTATTTAGTAGTAGTACTTTCTTCTGATGAATTTAATGAGCTTAAACACAAGACGGCATATCATAGCTACGAGGACAGGAAGATAATTCTCGAAGCAATCAAGTATGTGGATGAGGTTATTCCTGAGTATACCTGGGAACAGAAGATTCAAGATGTGGTAGATAATAATATTGATGTGTTTGTTATGGGTCATGACTGGACAGGACAGTTTGATTTCTTAAAGGATTATTGCGAGGTAGTATATCTTCCCCGCACGGAAGGTATTTCAACTACAAAGATAAAACAAGATCTGGGCTTGAAAAAGAACTAAAGCCTGCTTAAATTCGCTGTATTTTAGCAGTAGGAGATTGTATGAGCATATTATCTAAACTAAAAAAGAAAATTAAAAAATTTCTTAGACTTTTTATTTTAAAAGTATATGGTCTGGGAGCAAAAATTTTACGTACTGATAAGAAGATTATTATGTTCGAAAGTAATCTCGGAAGAAATTATACGGGAAGTCCGAGAGCTATTTATGAAGAGATGATTAAGCAAGGGTTAGATAAACACTACCATTGCTATTTTGTCCTTGAGAATTCTAATATACAAATTCCCGGTGCAGGAAGAATAGTCAAAAGAAATCGGTGTAAATATTTTTATTTATTTATGAAAGCTGGTATCTGGATATGCGACACAAGATTGCCCAGATATATTATTAAAAAACCAGATTGTACTTATATTCAGACCTGGCATGGAACTCCACTGAAAAAATTGGCACTTGATATGGACACAGTTCATATGGCAGGAGAGAAGGGCATTGATAATTATAAGAAAAACTTTTATGATAATACTCAGACTTGGGATTATCTGATTTCTCAAAATCATTTTTCAACCGAAATATTTCGTAGGGCTTTTGCATTTGAAAAGGAAATGTTAGAAATCGGCTATCCAAGAAATGATGTTTTATTTTCAAAAAATAACGAGAACGACATTAATGCGATCAAGAAACAGATGGGAATTCCTCTAGATAAAAAGGTAATATTGTATGCACCTACCTGGCGGGATAATGAGTTCTATGGTAAGGGACAGTATAAATTCAACCGTGTTATGGATTTTGATCTGATGCAGGAAAAGTTAAGTGATGAGTATGTGATGATTGTAAAATATCATTATCTTGTATCTGATAAAATTGACTGGACGCCTTATAAGGATTTTATTTATTCCTGTAATCTGAGCTATGATATTTCTCTTCTTTATCTAGTTGCTGATTTGTTGATAACCGATTATTCGTCAGTTATGTTTGACTATAGTTTACTTAAGAGACCGATGTTCTTCTTCTGCTATGATTTAGAAGAATACAGAGACACGCTCAGAGGCTTTTATTTTGATTTCTTAGAAGAAGCCCCAGGACCGGTAACGTTAACAACAGAGGAACTTGTTGATTCTATTGTAAATTATAATCCGGAGGAATATAAACAGAAACGGGAAGCTTTCTTTCAGAAGTATAATCATGCAGATGATGGAAGGGCCTCCGAAAAGGTTGTTAATTTAATTAAGCAGATAGCAGAATCTAGTTCGCTGGTTGCTATACAAAATAATTAAAGCGATATTACTATTATTTAACCATGAATAGTAGAATTTAATTAGCTGCTTTTTGCATATATAATTAGCGTAGTATTATTAATGTAGCCACAAATAATGGAATCTAAATAGCTGATTCTTGCACATATAATTAGTGCTGATTTCAAGGGAACGATATACTTATCTTTTAAGGTAAGGTATTCATTCCCTTGAAATTTATACAAATAATAAATTGTATGGCTGCACCTCAATAAATATTATAAAAACCGCTTAATTGTGGGATGGAGAGATCTATGGTTAAAACATTTGGATATTATTTGTTTGCACTGGTATATCTGCTGTGCAAGCCATTGCCTATAAAGAAGAAAAGGGTTTTCTGCATTATGACACATGATGATGGTGAGGGCAGTAATGTCAGTATTGCAGCAAAAGCCTTAGAAAACAGGAAGGAAGGCTATACCTTCTCCTATCTAAAGAAAAGTGATACGATGGCAGTAAAAAGTATCCATGGTATCAAAACAATGATTAACTTTTTCTTCCATAAGCCCTATGAACTTGCAAGAGCTGAGATTATCATGCTAGACAATATTTTTCTTCCCTATGCGTATCTGAAACGTAAGAAGGGAACAAAGGTAATACAGCTTTGGCATGGTACGGGATCAATAAAGAAATTTGGCCAAGATGTTAATCAGGGGAAATTAAAGGAGCTTGAAAAGCGAGCTAATGCAAACATAACACATCTAATTGTAAGCTCCCAAGCAACTGTAGAGCAATATATAGGTGCATTTGGTGTGAATAAGGAGGTAGTTTATCCAATCGGCTTACCAAGAACCGATGAATTATTTCATAGGTTGAAGAAGCTTGAGCTTACGAAGAAGAATCCGGACAAGGAAGTAATCTATCATAAATATGGGATACCTGAGGATAAGAAGTTAATACTGTATGCACCTACGTTTCGTGATAATGAGGCTGATAATACAAAGCTCTTGGAGTTGATTTCAGAACTCAGCAAAGAACTGCCGCAGGAATATTATTTGGGACTTCGACTACATCCACATATTGCTGATAAATTCGCAAGAGAGCACTTGGATCAAAGAATCTGTCAATTCTCTTTCGAGAAGGATTTAAATGGTTTACTAATGGCATCAGATATTCTGATTACGGATTATTCCTCCATCATATTTGAGTACTGTATCACAAAGCAGCCAATGATATTTTATGCATTTGATATCAACGAGTTTTCTGATGTGGGCAGAGGTTTTTATTGCGACTATGAAAATTATGTTCCAGGTCCGGTTGCTTATCGCTGCAGTGATGTATTAAATATCATTCACAATAAAGAATATCAGAACTACAATATAGAGGCGTTTCTTCGAGAGAGCTATATTTATGCTGATGGAAATGCCACAGAGCGCCTGATTGATTTAATAGAAGAAAGAGATTAGAGTAAGGTGACGTAGTAGGGTGCATCACAGCCTCGCCTCTTGCTCTAATTTGCTCTTAATATAAGATTAGAACATGGATTTCCAAACACACATATCAAGCAAATAGTAAAACCATACAAATATTGATAAAATCAACTTATATAAAGATTTTATAGTAGAAAATTTAATAGTCATGAGATATCCACAAAACGAGCCGACTTTTCAGTATTAAAGCTGCTTTGCGGCAACTTCATTATGTATTTTCGGAAATCCGGAAAACAGTGGAGTGGCTGTCGCCAAATAACTTACGCTGATATAAGGACCTCTGCATAATCCCCGTAATGCACTATTTGGAAGACATGTTGTCGATTTTGTATGTCATAAACGAACATTTATGTACGTGTATGACATACAAAATTGATAATGTGTCTTCCAACTTGTGTGTGAGGGGATTATGCGGAGGTCCTTATATCATACATAATCTAAAATGCGACAGCTTAATTATTTAAGATTTTTAATATAATCAGAATAATTCTGAACCGTTGCACTTGGTTTATAATCCGTAGCATCAAACAGAAACTGGTGAAGCTTTGTGACATTAGCCGCTAGATCAATTGGAAATACATACGAGACTCCCTTATACGTATGAGCATCCTTATCAAAAGGAAAACCGGTCTGATCTACAATATTGTAAGAAAAAATACTCTTTGCAAGGCTGAGCATCTCAATATCGGTCAGATTTGTCTTAATCTGCGGAAATACAGTGTCAATAAATCGATTAATCGTTTTTATATCAGATCCCTTTAATTTCTTAAAAACTTTACTTACGACAAGTCTCTGACGTTCGGTTCTGGCAAAATCACCGCCAGCAGTATAACGGATTCTTGCATAAGCTGTTGCTTGTGTACCATTCAAGGTCTGGGTTCCGGCCGAAGTGATCCCGGCAATATTCGAATTATTAATTCTGTTAAGCTCTCTTACGTAACCATTCAACCATTTTACTTCATTATCCTTCACATTTATTTCGATGCCACCAAGTAAATCAATCGCTTTTACAACAGCCTGGAAATTAACTGTTACATATTCAGTAATATCCAGATCGAAGTTTTTGTTAATTGTACTAAGCGCTAGGGAATAACCACCTCTGAAATATGCAGCATTAATTTTATCAAATGCATTCTTATCGGGGATGTTAACATAGGTATCTCGATATACGGAAGCTAATTTAACATCCTTGGTCTTATTGTTTAAGCTAGCAATAATAATGGTATCGCTGTGAGTTGCATCCTTAAGTCGGTTTTGTCTGGAGTCAACACCAAAAAGTGCGATATTACGATAGCCATCAATTGCTACCTCTTCATTCTTTTGAATATTTTTATCCTGATTGGCATCCCGTTGTATCTTATGCATTGACCGGTATAGATAAATTCCTACGGTCAAAATAACTGCCAGCAGAAGTAGTTCTATTATAAATAAAACCCGAAATCTGCCTTTCTTTTTCTTCGATTTTGCCATTAAATAGCGCCTTCTTTCCGTAACTCATTTATTAATAAGCATTCTTATTAATAAAACCTTTGAATATTGTTAAAAATAAGATTTTAAAATCAAGGCTCAAAGTCCAGTTTTCGATATAATACAAATCGTGGTCGATACGTTTTCTAATTGAGGTATCACCTCTGTATCCATTAATCTGTGCCCATCCGGTAAGTCCAGGGGAAACTTGGTGCTTAATCATATACCGAGGTATTTCCTCTTTAAATTTATCAACAAAGAATGGGCGTTCCGGACGTGGCCCAACGAGGCTCATTTCACCCTTTAATACGTTGAACAGCTGAGGGAGCTCATCAATACTTGTCTTTCGAATAAATTTACCAATGCCAGTAACACGGGGATCATGCTTTGTTGTCCAAGCCTTTTTCTCCTCGGTCTCCTTTTGTATTTCCATTGAGCGGAACTTATACATTTTAAATTTTTTATTATGCTTACCAATACGAATCTGTGAAAAGATAACAGGTCCAGGAGAAGTTATCTTAATGATCATTGTGACCAGAAGCATGGGTATCGCTGCTATAATCAAAGCAGCAACAGCGCCGATGATATCTACAAGTCGCTTCACAATACGATTATAGGTATTGCTAAGCGGTACATTACGTATATTAATTACAGGTAATCCAAATAAATCTTCCGTATAAGGAGCAGTAGGAATAAAGCTGTAATAATCAGGTACAAATTTTGTGTGGACGCCTGATTTCTCACAGATGCCTACTATATTTTCAAGTTTTTCATATTCATTTACACTTATTGTAATAGCAATTTCATCTAAATTCATTTTAGAAAGAAAAGCCTGCAAATGTGTAATCGTGCCAATTACAGGTACTTTTTTGTACATCGTTCCGACTTCTATGGAATCATCTAAAATTCCATGAATATAGTATCCCCATTGAGGGTTAGCAAATATACGGTCAATATAAGCTTCTGCAGCATGTCCATATCCAACCAGCAAGACATGCTTTAAATTATAACCTTTTCGGCGTGCAATCCTGAGTGCATTGGATAGAAGCATTCTGGAAGCTACCCCTAATGTGATATTTAATACAAAGAAAAGACCAATGTATTTACGGGAGATATGAAGTTCACCAATTAAATATAAGTAAGAAGTAAAAAAGGAAAGCCCGAAGGTATTAGCAACAATAAGGTTAAAAATTTCAGTCCATCTGCGTCTACCACGTTTTGGAGCATATAAGCGAGAGAAATAATATACTAACAAATAGATAGGAACTAAAAATATTAATCTCTTAGCATAGGCCGATAAAGGGAGATAGGAGTTTGGCTCAACCTGAAGAAAAGGTATCTTCTGAGCAAAGATACTTTGAAACCTCAGATAATAAGTTAATAAATACGAAATAATAATTATAATAGCATCCATCAGGACATGCAGCCTATTAAACATTTTTTGATTGTCTTTTATCATAATCAATACCTGCTTCTAATTTAAGTTAAATTGAATTATTTGTTTTTGATTAGCTTCTATAATATAATACATGATTATAGGTATTTCAACAACAAAATTTTTCTTAAGAAAATCTTAAAAAACCCCAACCCAATAAGACACTTCATTATTTTATTAAACTTTTTTCACATTCTAAACACAAAACTCTGTTACACTCACTTATATAAAAGTTAGTGATGGATGACATAGGATTAGGGTGTTATAAGTCATAAATTAACTAGATTAATGAATATGCGTGTATATATATTCAGATGGCGAAGACCGGCTCAAGCGACTCTTGCATAAAAGCATTATATACAGTTAATTTCGCTTGAAGGTAAGGCAAGTCCAGATGAATATATATGCACAAATATTCATTTCATAACATAAAACTGACTTTTAACACCCTAATCCTTATGGATGACAGAATGAAAGGAGAATACCAATGACGGATTTTTATAATAACAATTCAAATCAAGATGGCAGTAGGAATGATAATAATTTAAACAGTCAAAATCAGTATAATAAAGTTCCGGAATATAGCTTCTGGGCTGAACAAAGGCCCGATAATTCATATCAGTATAGTAATCAGAGTCAAAATCAGAATAATACATGGCAGGACTCTAATCCCGCACCTAATAAGAATCAATACAATAATACGCAGCGACCAAGCGGCAGGAAGAAATCAGGAGGAAAGGCAGCGAAATTTATTGCAAAAGCAGTCTGCTTTGGAATTATAGCAGCAATTAGTTTTATTGGCTTTGAAAAAGCCGTAAATATAATGTTTCCGAATTCGGGAGCTGCTGGGATTATATCTGCAATTAATGAAGCAAAATCAAATAAACATTATGAAGTCAAGTATACCAATACAGGTACGGTAAAGACAGAAGATAAATCAGTCATTACGAAAATAGCTGATAGTACACTACCTTCCATAGTATCAATTAATTGTTCCTCGAATCAGACAGCTCAGGATTGGTTTGGTCAGCAATACAACCAAGATGTTTCAAGTAGCGGATCCGGTATTATTGTAGGTAAAAATGATAAGGAATTATTAATTGCTACGAATAACCATGTGATAGAAGGCTCCAATAAAACAATAGTAACCTTTAAGGATGGCAAACAAGCGGAAGCAACATTAAAGGGAACTGATTCAACAGCTGACCTTGCAGTAGTTACGATTGATATTTCGAAATTATCAGCAGATACACTGAAAGCAATAGCGGTTGCAAAGCTTGGAGATTCCGATGCAATTCAGGTTGGCCAGATGTCCATAGCAATTGGAAATGCACTTGGCTACGGACAATCTGTTACTGTCGGGTATATTAGCGCAAAGAACCGCGAGGTAGATGTTTCAGATAACTATAATACTAAGAAAATGACATTTCTTCAGACAGATGCTGCCATCAATCCTGGAAACAGCGGTGGTGCATTAATCAATATCAATGGTGAAGTAATCGGTATCAATACTGTAAAATATGCTTCCAATGAAGTGGAAGGAATGGGTTATGCAATACCTATTTCCAAGGCATCACCAATTATTAATGATTTAATGAACCGTGAGATATTAAGTGAGAATGAGAAGGGCTATTTAGGTATTTCCGGTTATGATGTTACCGAGGAAGCTTCTAAATATTATAATATTCCGATCGGTGTTTATATCAATGAAGTGGTACAGGGTGGTGCAGCTTATAAAGCCGGATTAAAAGTAAGTGATGTTATCGTAAAGGTAAATAATATTGAAGTAACCTCGATGACTCAGTTAAAAGAATACGTTAATAGTCTTAAGGTAGGTACAAAGATTGATATTACCTATATGCGAAATTCAGATGGTAATAAATATAAGAAGTCGCAGGTTACAGTTACCCTTGGTAAAAATCCACAGTTAACAAATTAAGAGAGTAAAAATTAAATATTATTAAGGTTTGGGTGTCTTAATCTATATCAATATGATACACCCAAACCTATTTTATTTAACAAAAAATATCGGATATAGGAAGAGACATATTATGAATCGACTATCCGGTATATTATTTTATTAGGAAGGTATCCATGAAAATAAATCAGTAAAAAAGCTCAATAATTTTAATCTCTGCATATTTTATTTTATATCATTGGAAAAAGAATCATATAAAATAAAAGCACTGCGTGCAGGATAACGCACCTCGCGGGAAGGAAGTATATTACTTCGTGACCTGCCCGGGCGAGGAGAATAGTACATTCTTTGTTCATAAAACCTTTATATTTCGCCTATTGATAGAAATACTTTTATAAGATATAATCGTGATAAACCAAGGAATATTTGTATGCCGGTATTCTTAAACCGGAGAATAGATAAAGTTTTTAAATGATGAAATAAATTTATTAATAGATGAAACGCTGTAGAAGGACAGCAGAACGGAGGAAATTGTGAGTAATTTTGATAATGATAGCAATGACAAAAATATAGATAATAAAAATACGGAACATAATGAATATGAAGAGGTTTGTTATTTATGCCGCAGACCGGAAAGTAAAGCGGGTAAGATGATTCATATCCCTAATCAGATTTGTATCTGCTCAGATTGTATGCAAAAAACCTTTGATACAATCAACAAAGGGGATAATCCCTATATACAGATGATGGGGATAACACCGAATATGATTAATCTATCTAATTTACAGAATGAAACTCCAAAAGCTCAAAAACTGAAGAAAAGTAAGCCGGAGGAAGAAATGGAGCAAGAGGCTTTTGACCGTAAAAGCATACCCTCTCCCCATATTATTAAGGCAAGTTTGGACGAATTTATCATTGGACAGGAACATGCGAAGAAAGTCATATCCGTAGCCGTATATAATCATTATAAAAGGATTGGATCCATTATAGATCCTGAGGTTGAGATAGAAAAATCCAATATGCTGATGATCGGACCAACAGGAAGCGGCAAGACATACTTAGTTAAAACCCTTGCTAAATTGTTGAATGTACCGTTGGCTATTACGGATGCTACGACGCTTACAGAAGCGGGATATATCGGAGATGACGTTGAAAGTGTGATCTCAAAGCTATTACAGGCTGCAGGAAATGATGTAAAAAAAGCAGAGCGTGGTATTATCTTCATTGATGAAATAGATAAAATTGCAAAGAAGCGCAATACCAACAGCAGGGATGTCAGTGGTGAATCCGTACAGCAGGGACTGCTTAAGCTCTTGGAGGGCAGTGATGTAGAAGTGCCAGTAGGTGCATCCTCTAAGAATGCGATGGTTCCATTAACAACAGTGAATACGCAGAATATTTTATTTATCTGCGGTGGAGCATTTCCAGATCTGGATAAGATCATCAAAGCAAGATTGAATAAGCAATCCTCGATAGGATTTAAGGCGGATTTGAAAGATAAATATGATGATGATCCGATTCTGATGTCTAAGGTTAATTTGGATGATCTTCGGGAATATGGCATGATTCCGGAATTCCTTGGTAGACTTCCAATTATGTATACATTGGAGGGCTTAACAAAGGAAATGCTGGTTCAGGTTCTAAAAGAACCGAAGAATGCAATATTAAAACAGTATCAGAAGCTATTAGCCATGGATGAGGTTGACCTTCAATTTGATCCGGATGCGCTGGAAGCAGTTGCGGAAAAAGCAATGGAGAAGAAAACCGGCGCTAGGGCACTTCGTGCAATTCTTGAAGAGCTTATGCTGGATATCATGTATGAGATTCCAAAGGATGAAAATATCGGCCGTGTTGTAATTACCAGAGATTATATAGAGGGTAAGGGTGTTCCTGTAATCGAAATGAGAGGAACTGGTAGTCATAAATTAATTTCGGCAAATAATTAACGGTTTGGGTGTCGTGAGTCAGATTTACCTTATAGATGGCTTATGACACCCAAACCATTAGTAACCCCAATTTTAACGAAATGAGAGGAAATAACCGATGGCTTGGTTGAATAATTTATTTCATAAAAAAGGGCAGCTTAGAGGAATGCATGCTCCAAACAAAGGAGATGCCTACCTGGATATGGGTGAAGTGGATTTGGATGATGAAGATTCGAACGACAAGGATCCAAACGGTGAGGAAGAGTCCGGCTGGAATGAGAATAATAAGGAATACTCCGAAACTGGCGAACCGAATGAGGAAGAGACGTATGAAGTCCTCGAAAGAGAGATCCTTCCTGCAAAGATTATTTGCCCAGACTGTGGGGGTATCACTCTGGAAGGTCTTGATTACTGTGACAAGTGTGGGGGAGAATTGCATTAATAAGCAAATGGGTTTGCAGATTAAATTTCTGACAACTTTTCAAATGAACAAACTCTAAATTGATTTAAAGTAGCTGAAGTAGTAATTTTGAAGAAGTAAATTGAACTTTAATTTGCTTAATTAAATTACTATTTTTTGTAGGTACGGATAGAAATTTAAACTTTAAGTAAGATTTTCTTTGTATGCCGGACATATGTAAATATGTTGTTGACAAATTATTTTATCAAGGTTATTATTATATCCAAATAAAACGTTCAAGCAGGGTTTTATTTATGGAATGCCTTATCCATGGCAAGTGAATTGATTGATTAGTTCATTTTGTCATAGCAGGTAAATTTATTAATTATTAATAAATTAATTAAGTTCTATCGCAGATTAAACAAGAAATTATATTTTTACATATGATAAGTAGGCTGCGTAAAGGTTAGCCTACCATTTTCTTGTATGATTACATATTTTTGATGAGCTTAATCATTACTGTTATGATATTTGATTTACTTGTGCTGAAATAGGATGCCATATAATTATGGAAGAGACTAATAATTAGGAGGAAGATTTTATGAGAAAACTGAAAAAAGTACTTTGCCTTGTTACGGCAATGTGCGTAATAGTTGCAAGTTTATCAGCTTGCGGTAAAAAAGATACTAGTAAAACTGCAGGGGATACAGGAAGTGATGGCAAGGCAACAGAGGGATCTGCTGATGCAGAATTCTATATTGGCGGTATTGGACCTACTTCAGGCGGAGCAGCAGTTTACGGACAGAATGTTGAAAATGGTGCCAAACTGGCTGTAAAAGAGATTAACGC